>JBFIZG010000035.1:0-16200 GCA_041604955.1 Gemmatimonadales bacterium
ATCAAGACCAGCACGGTCGTACCGACCGCCTCGTACATCGCCCCGGCGCCGACCGCCATACCGATCGCCGCCACCAGCCAGATCGTGGCGGCGCTCGTCAGCCCAACGACGTATCCGCGATTGTGGAGGATCGTCCCGGCACCGAGAAACCCAACGCCAGTCACGATCTGCGCCGCGATGCGCGACGGATCGCCCACATACTCCGCGATCGATTGCGACAATTCGGTAAACAGCGCTGCGCCCACACAGATCAGGATATTCGTGCGGAGTCCTGCGGGCTTGCCGTGAATCTCCCGCTCGAGACCGATGACGCCGCCCAACAGGACCGCCAAAAGCAATACACCGAGGAGGTCGAGTCTCGGGACAGCGGAGAGACGGGCCCAGATTTCGCTCACGAGCTCGTCGCGGTAGGAAGCTCGGCTGGCAGTAGACCCATTCGCTCTCGTGTCTCCTGCATCGTCGCCTTGGCGACGTGCCGCGCCTGTTCGGCGCCGGCGCGAAGCCGTTCTCGCACGCGCCCGGGGTCGGCTTTCAGTTCGGCAGCGCGCTCTCGGATCAGAGCAAACTCGGCAGTAATGGAATCCGCAAGAACGCGCTTGCAGTCGAGGCAGCCCCACCCGGCGGTTCGACACTGCTCGGCGACGTTCGTGACGGTATCCGATGGCGAGAAATGCTGATGCAGCGAATAGAGATTGCAGACATCCGGATTCCCCGGATCCTTTTTCGTTACCCGCGCGGGATCGGTGACCGCAGGACGGAGACGTTGCCAAATCGTCTCGGGATCGTCCAATATTCCAATGGTGTTCCCCAGGCTCTTCGACATCTTTGCCTGTCCGTCCAGACCGAGAATGCGACGCGCCGTCCCCACGATCGCGTCCGGCTCCGGAAAGAACTCCGCCCCGTACCGATTGTTCCATTTTCGCGCGATTTCGCGCATCAGCTCCACGTGTTGAACCTGGTCCTCACCAACCGGCACGAGATCGGCCTTGTAGAGGAGCACATCAGCCGCCTGTAGTACCGGATAGTTGAGGATGCCGGCGAGCACGCTTTCCAGCCGGCTGGACTTGTCCTTAAATTGCGTCATGCGTTCCAACTCGCCCACCGGCGTCACCGACGTGAACACCCACGCCAGTTCCATGTGTTCGGGGACGTGTGACTGGACGAACAACACGCATCGATCGGGGTCGATTCCCGACGCCATCAGACCGATCGCCATTTCGAGCGTCCGCTCCTCGAGTTCGTCTACATCGTACGGTTGGGTAATTGCGTGGTAATCGACGATACAGATGAAGCACTCGTGCTCGTGCTGCATTGCGACCCAGTGCTTGACTGCCCCGAGATAGTTGCCGAGATGCAGCTCGCCTGACGGCTGAATTCCTGAAAAGACACGTCCAATAGCGCTCAACCTAGGGAGACAAAAGAAGGGTCGCAAGGTGCACGAAACCGATCAACTGTTACTCATCACTAGGGAAGCCGGTCGTCGCGCGGCCGATCATATCCGTAGTGCGGCACACCCCGGCGACCCGGCTACGTGGGACGTCAAAGGCACCAGCAATTTCGCCACGCAGGTCGATCGAGACGCGGAATCCGTCATCGCCGAGACGGTGATGGCGGCGTATCCGGATTGCCGCGTGCTCGGCGAAGAATTGACTCCCGAGGAACAGGGCGCCGGATTGACGTGGATCGTGGATCCGCTCGACGGAACGACAAACTTCCTGCACGGCTATCCCGCGTATGCCGTCAGCATCGCAGCGTCAATTGACGGCGTGCTGCAAACCGGTGTCGTGATCGACGTCCCGCACGACGTCACGTATTGGGGCACAGCCGGTGGAGGGGCGTGGAGGGACGGTCAGCGACTGCATGTTTCACGCATCGATGAACCTCGGTTCGCACTCGTTGGAACAGGGTTCCCGTTCAAGGCGCCAGACCTCCTTCCCGGTTACCAACGGCAACTCGAGACGATTCTCCGATCGACCAGCGGCGTGCGTCGCGCCGGCTCGGCGGCGCTCGACCTCGTGCACGTCGCGTCAGGATTCTTTGACGCATTTTGGGAGCTTTCCCTCGCCCCGTGGGACGTCGCCGCCGGAACGTTGATCGCGCGGGAGGCCGGAGCCGTGGTGACCGACCTGACCGGCGACACGAACGTGTTGCGGCAGGGCCCCATCGTGGCCGGCAACCCCGCATTACACCGCTGGCTTCTCGCGGTGTTGAACGACTGACCGTGCGGCGCGTCATCGAGTGCGTACCGAATTTCAGTGAAGGCCGGGATCAGGGCGTGATCGAAACGCTTCGGACCGTCATCACTACAACGATTGGGGCGCACGTCGTGGACGTCCACAGCGATCGCTCCCATCATCGCTCCGTGTTCACGATCGTCGGATCCGTTGACGCGGTCGCCGAAGCCACCTTTCAGGCGGTGCGAACTGCAAGTACTCAGATCGATCTTCGGCGGCACCATGGGGCACATCCACGAATCGGTGCTGCCGACGTCGTACCGTTTGTTCCGCTCGCCGGACTGACACTCGACGACTGCGTCGACGTTGCCCACCGGTTGGGCCGGCGGGTCGGGGAGGAGTTGGGGATTCCCGTTTTCCTGTACGGCCACGGCGTGCCTCGAGCGCTCCCGGCAATCCGCCGCGGGGGACTCGCCGGCCTGGCGAAGCGGATCGAGCACGACGAGGCCTGGATCCCGGACTTCGGTCCCCGGCGTATCCATCCAACTGCCGGCGGCACGGCCGTCGGCGTCAGGAACATCCTCGTCGCTTACAACGTGATGCTCGACTGTGAGAGCGCAGAGCCGGCCAAGCAGATTGCGCGGGCGATCCGGTCATCCGACGGCGGCTTGCCCGAGGTGCGGGCGTTGGGGTTTCTGGTTGCAGGACGAGGGCAGGTCTCGATGAATCTCCTCGACATCGACACGACGCCGCCGCTCGCGGTGTTTCGAGCGATCCAAGGGCATGCGGCCCAGCTTGGTGTGGGGATCGTGGGGAGCGAAATCGTCGGCTTGGTGCCCGAGCGCGCGCTTCCCCCGGACGCCAAGCGGCAGCTCATGCTGCTCCACGCTGTCGAGCCACATCTGCTCGAGTCTCGTGTTCGCAGGTATCTCGGTGATGCCGGCTGATCGTCGAGGCCGGCCGATCAGGGTCGCTCTACGCGGTCGTGGGCGCCGACGCTTGCGTCAAGACTCTCGGGCCGCTCTTCTCGATCACGACGGTGTGCTCGAAATGGGCGGAGAGCGATCCATCGGCCGTCACGATGGTCCATTTGTCTTCCAACGTCCGTATCCCTGGGCCACCGAGGTTGACCATAGGTTCGATGGCAATCGTCATCCCTTCACTCAACTTGGGACCGCGGGTGGGCAGGCCGTAGTTCGGCACCTGTGGCTCTTCGTGGAAGCTCGTTCCGATGCCGTGGCCGACGAGGTCGCGCACGACGCTGAACCCGGCCGCCTCGGCAACGCCTTGTACAGCGTGCCCGATATGCCCGACGCGGTTCCCGGCCACGGCCATTTCGATGCCTGCCACGAGCGCGTCCTGCGTCACGTGTAAGAGCCTGACGATCTCGTCACTCACGCTGCCGACCGGCACCGTCGTCGCTGAATCCGCGTGGAGTCCGTCCAACAACACCCCACAGTCGACCGAGAGGATATCGCCCTCACGCAGCACGCGCTTCGATGACGGTATGCCATGCACGATTTCCTGATTGATGGACGTACAGAGCGATTTCGGAAAATCGTAGAGGCCCTTGAACGAGGGTCGGGCGCCTGGGTGACTCCTGATGAAATCCTCGGCCACCCGATCCAGCTCGCCGGTACTCACACCGGGCGCGACACGATTCGCGATCAGCTCCAGGGTGGCAGCCAGGATCTTCCCGGCCTCGGCCATGGTCTCGATCTCCCGTTGGGATTTGATCGTGATCATGCGCCTACGGCCTCCCGCACTCGCCGGGCCACATCGAGGATGGTCCCAACACCGGAGATCCGGTGGACGATTCCCCGCTCGTCGTAATAGGCGTTGAGGGGCGCCGTCTCCTCGGCGAAGACCTCGAGGCGTTTCCGGATCGCATCCGGCGTATCATCCCCGCGCCCCTGTTCGCGAGCACGGCCGAGCATCCGCGTGACGAGTTCATCCCGTGCCACATCGAAGACGATCACTCCGTCGACCCGCGCGCGCCGAGACTCGAGCAAGCGGTCCACCGCTTCGGCTTGCGCGACCGTCCGTGGGAACCCGTCCATGACGATGCCGTCGGCGGCTTCCGGAGACTGCAGCACCTCCTCGATCAGTCCGAGGATGACCTCATCGGGAACCAATAGCCCGGCAGTCATATAGGATTCCGCCTCTTTTCCGAGGGCAGTCCCCTGTTTCACGGCTTCCCGAAGCAGATCGCCCGTCGCGACTTTCGGGACACCGAGACGCTGGGCCAAGATGGCGCCTTGCGTGCCTTTCCCCGAGCCGGGGGCGCCGAGCAGGATTAGGTACATCGAGGATACGCGGCGATGCCGCCTCGTCACATGTAGCGACGGCGGCCGCGGAATTTCACGCGGCCATGTTTCATGAAATCATCGTAGTGTCGGAGTTGGGCATGTTGCTGCACCTGCACCCAAGTATCGAGGGCAACGCCTACGATGATGAGCAGTGCGGTTCCGCCGAAGAAGAACGGCACGTTGAACTGGTCGAAAATGAAGAACGGCAGCAGCGCGACGAGCGTCAAGAACAGCGAGCCGGGAAGCGTCACGCGGGACAGTACGTCGTCGATGTAATCCGCGGTCGCGGCACCGGGTTTCACGCCGGGAACGAACCCACCCTGTTTCTTCAGGTTCTCCGCAATGTCGATGGGGTTGAAAATGATGGACGTATAGAAGTACGTGAAGAAGATGATCAACAGCGCGTAGCTGACATAGTACACCGTCGTCCCGGGACGGAACGCTTCGGACATCGCGCTGAGAAACGGTACGTTGCTGAACGTGGCGATCGTACCCGGTACGATGATGAGCGACTGCGCGAAGATGATCGGCATCACTCCAGCCGAGTTCAGCCGGATTGGGATAAACGTCTTCTGGCCTTCGCGGATGCGCCCGCGGCCCATCACCTTGCGCGGGATTTGAATCGGGATTCGACGGGCCGCCACCGTCACCGCGATTACGCCGGCGACGACACCGACCATCATGACGCCCAGGACGACGAGTTTCGGGATGTTGATCACGCCGGTTCGTACGAAATCCAGCGTCCGGAAGAGACCCGGCCACATCCCTTCCATGATGGAGAAGAAGATGAGCAAGCTCATGCCGTTCCCGATGCCGCGCTCGGTAATTTGTTCGCCCAGCCACATCACGAACACCGCGCCCGTGGTCAACGTCAGGACGGTCAGCATGCGGAACCCAAAGCCGGGGTTTATCACCGCGGCCTGCCCTTCGGCGAAGATCGCAAACCCGTACGCCTGACCCAGAGACAGCAGCACCGTCAGGTACCGCGTCCACTGGGTGATTTTCTTGCGCCCCTCTTCTTCTTTTTGGAGCTTGTCCACCGTGGGGAACACGGCGCCCGCCAACTGAAACATGATGGAGGCGGAAATGTACGGCATGATTCCGAGGGCCAGCACGGTTGCCCGGGAGAGGCCGCCGCCCACGAACATGTCGTACACCCCAAAGAGCGTTTGCGCACCCTGATTCTGGACGAAATCGGCGAGCACCTGCACGTTGACCCCGGGCGTAGCGATATGCGCACCCGCACGGTAAATGGCGAGCACCATCAACGTGAAGAGAATCTTCTCTTTGAGCTCGGGAACTGCGAACAGGTTGGGAATGCGCGGACCGGTCATGCCTACGCCTCGAAGCGCCCGCCGGCCTTCTCGATCTTTTCTCGGGCTTGACCGGAGGCATTGCACCCTTTGACGACATACGCGCGGTCAACGTCGCCGGTCGCCAGAATCTTGATCGGGCGATCGATCCGGCCGACGACACCGCTCTCGAGCAACGTCTCGGGCGTCACTTCCTCACCCGGCAGCTCCGACAGGTCCCGTACGTTGACGACCTGATATGTCGTCCGATAGGGATTCGTGAACCCACGTTTGGGCACTCGCCGAGTGAGCGGCATCTGGCCACCCTCGAAACCGGGCCGGACGTTGCCGCTCGTCCGTGCCCGTTGGCCTTTGTGTCCACGTCCGGACGTCTTGCCCAATCCAGACCCCGGTCCGCGACCCTTTCGCTTCGTGTCGCGGTGCGCGCCCTTGGGCGCTGGTAGGTTGTGCAGACCAAGCGTATCCTTGTCTCCCATTATCCTTCCTCGCTTACGACGCGAACCAAATGGTGCACCTTACGGAGCATTCCCTGGGTCGAGACGTTGTCTGGCACCGTGGTTTCCGACTGGTGATGCTTGAGACCGAGTGCAGTCAGCGTGCGGCGCACACGACCCGACGATCCAATTCCGGATTTCACCTGTCGGATCTTCAGCCGTTTCCCGCTCTTGTTCACGGCCTTCTTCGCTGTAGTCTGCTTCTTGGCCGTCTTTTTCTTGGCGGTCTTTTTCTTGGCAGTTTTTTTCGTCGCCGTACCGGACGTCTTCTTGACGCTAGCCACGTTGCACTTCCCGCTGGCGTGGTCTGTAATCGATATCGGCCACATCGATACCGCGCTCCCGAGCGATCTGGCTCGCGGTGACGAGACTGTACAACGCATCCACGGTTGCCCACACCATGTTCAGCGCATTTGCCGAGCCAAGCGACTTGGTCAGGATATCGTTGATGCCCGCGCACTCCATCACGGCTCGTACGGGGCCGCCGGCGATGACACCCGTCCCCGTCGACGCCGGCTTCAGCATTACTCTTCCTGCGCCATGCACGCCCACGATCTCATGCGGGATCGTCGTGCCTTCGCGGGGAATGGGTCGCATGTTTCGCTTGCCCGTTTCAACCGCTTTACGCACCGCTTCCGCCACCTCGTTGGCCTTCCCCAAACCGACCCCAACGCTTCCGTTCCCATCACCGACAGCCACGAGGGCGTTGAACGAAAACCGCCGGCCACCCTTGACCACTTTGGCAACGCGATTGATTCCGATGACGTTTTCGACGAATTCGCTTTCGCGCTCCCGGCGCTCCCGCCTGGGCTGCCGTCCCCCTTGCTGCTGTGCCATCACCTAAAACTCCAATCCGCCCGCTCGGGCTCCGTCCGCCACTGCCTTGATTCGCCCGTGGTATCGATAGCCTGCACGATCGAACACGATCGCGCGAACACCGACCGCGCCAGCCCGTTCGGCGAGCAGTTGGCCCACGGCGTGTGCCGCCCCCACCTTCCCCGGTTTCTCACGCTTGAGTTCTTTGGACAAGTCACTGACGCCGACCAGCGTCTTCCCCTGGTCGTCGTCCACGAGCTGTGCATAGATGTGCTTGAGGGACCGAAACACGACCAGTCGTGGGCGTTCTGCGGTACCGCGCACTTTGCGCCGGACGCGCAGATGACGCCGATACCGGCGCTGCTCCCGCGTACGTGGCTTGTGAATGCTTCTCATGCTTTCGCTCCCGTCTTTCCAGCCTTGCGCCGAACGTGCTCTCCCACGTATCGGATGCCCTTTCCTTTATACGGTTCCGGCGGCCGAACGCTTCGGAGTTCCGCAGCCACCTGGCCGACTCGCTCCTTGTCAATACCATCGATCTGAACCGTCGTATTGCCCTCGACCGAGATCTTGATCCCCTCGGGTGCCTGGTAATCCACGGGGTGCGACAACCCGACGAGCAGGCGCACACCGGACGACACGGCTTCGGCTTTGTACCCCACGCCCTGAAGCTCCAGCCGCTTCGTGAACCCCGTCGTGACCCCTTCCACCATGTTGTTGACCAGGCTCCGCGTGAGTCCGTGCAGTTCCCGATGGACCTTTGCATCGGACGGCCGCGTCACCACCAACTGATCGCCATCCCATTCGAGCTTCATGTCCGGGTGCAGCGTACGCTCGAGCTGGCCCTTTGGACCCTTGACCGCAACATGCGACCCGCTGATGTCCACGGTTGCGCCCTTCGGCACGACGATGGGTCGTTTTCCGACGCGTGACATATGCCTCCTACCAGATCTCCGCCACGAGCTCGCCACCCAACCGGGCGCGGCGGGCGTCCCGATCGCTCATCAGTCCCTGTGGCGTCGACAGAATCGCCATCCCAAGGCCGTTCTTGACTCGTGGGATATCGCGGACCTTGACGTATCTCCGGAGTCCTGGTTTCGAGACGCGTCGGAGCTCGCGGATCACAGGGGCGTTCTCATAGTACTTCAGGTAGATCCGCAATAGTCCGTGACGGCCATCTTCGATGACGCGATAATCCTGGATGTACTGGTTGTCACGAAGCAGCTTCGCGAGACTCGTCTTGAACGTCGAGACCGGTATGTCGACCCTCCGATGCCCCGCATGGCAGGCGTTTCGGATGCGAGTCAGCATATCGGCGACTGGGTCAGTCATGCTCATAGGCTGGGGCCCGAACCTTTCACCAGCTGGCCTTGCGCACTCCCGGGATTTCCCCCCGGAGCGCTAGTTCTCTAAAACAGATACGGCAAATACCGAACTTGCGAAGAAAGCCGCGTGCTCGACCGCACCGTTGGCAGCGACTGTAGCGCCGCACCTTGAACCGCGGAGCCCGCTTGGCCTTTTCGACGAGTGACTTCCTTGCCATTGCTATTTCCTCTAGCCGATTTGGACCGGTGTCTTATCGCGAAACGGCATGCCAAGCTCCCGGAGCAACGCCAACGCGATGTCGTCCCGCTCCGCGCTCGTCACGAACGTGATATCCATACCGTGGATCTTTTCCACCTTGTCGTAATCAATCTCCGGGAAGATCATCTGTTCCTTGATTCCCAGCGAGTAGTTGCCACGCCCATCAAACGACGTCGTCGTGAAGCCGCGAAAGTCCCGGATCCGGGGCACCGCAACGCTGATGAAGCGGTCCAAGAACTCCCACATCTTCGCGCCCCGGAGGGTGACGGCGGCTCCAATCGGCATGCCGACACGCAGCGAGAAGTTCGAGATCGCCTTCTTCGCTCTCGTCACGACCGGCCGCTGACCGGTGATGGCGCCGAGTTCCGCGACGGTTGCATCGAGCAGCTTCGGATTCTTCGGCGCCTCGCCCAACCCCACATTCAACACGATCTTGACGAGCTGTGGGAGCTGATGGTCGTTCGCAACGTCGAAGTCGCGCTTCAGCTTTGCCCGAACGACGTTCACATAGTGATCCCGAAGCCGCGGCGCGACAGTTTCCGTCGCGGTGTCCGGCGCCGAGGATGCAGCCACTTCAGTCGCCGCCATCGGTTACCGCCTCCTCGGGATCGGCTGACCCGATTTCACGCTCAGGCGCTCTATCGTGCCATCCTTGTCTTTTTGGCGACGGACACGCGTCGGTTCACCCGACTTGGGATCGAGCAGCATCACGTTCGACGCATGAATGGGCGCCGGAAACTTGATGATGCCGCCTTCAGCGGAGGCCGTCGCCCGCTTGTGTTTCGTGACCGTGTTCACTCCCTCAACCACCACGCGGTTCGACTTCGGAATCACGCGGATGACCGTTCCCTCGGTTCCGGCGTGCTCGCCGCTCATCACGCGGACCGTGTCGCCCTTGGCGATCTGCATTTTGAACCGCGGCACGGGACCGTGAGGGTTCCGGCCCTTCTTCTTGCGATGCACCAGCCGTCTCATCTACAACACCTCCGGAGCGAGCGACACGATCTTCATGAAGCGCTTCTCCCGCAACTCGCGGCCCACCGGGCCGAAGATGCGCGTCGCACGCGGTTCGCCGGTATCCGTGATCAACACCGCCGCGTTTTCATCAAACCGTATGTAGCTGCCGTCTTTCCGTCGCGTTTCCTTCGCGGTTCGAACGACGACCGCCTTCGCGACTTCACCTTTCTTGACCTGCCCTGTGGGCAAAGCGTCCTTGATC
Source organism: Gemmatimonadales bacterium (assembly GCA_041604955.1). Taxonomy (GTDB): domain Bacteria; phylum Gemmatimonadota; class Gemmatimonadetes; order Gemmatimonadales; family GWC2-71-9; genus JBFHWR01. The sequence continues at coordinate 9,910 of JBFIZG010000035.1, forward strand.
GTGACGACGACCGTGTCTCCCAATCCGGCGTATCGCCGCCGGCTGCCGCCGAGGACACGAATCACCAACGCTTTCCTCGCGCCGGAATTGTCCGCGATCTTGAGAATCGATTCCTGCTGGACCACGTCCGCCTCCCCTATTTCGCCCGTGCGAGGATATCAGCAACCCGCCAGCGCTTTGTCTTCGACAACGGTCGTGTCTCGACGATCCGAACCGTGTCTCCTACCTTGGCACCGTGCTCGTCGTGGGCCGAGACCTTTGACGTGCGGGTGATTTGCTTCCCGTAGAGCGGGTGCGCAAACTGTCGGGTGAGCGAAACAACGACCGTCTTGGTCATCTTGTCGCTCACGACCACACCTGTGCGCACCTTTCGCCGCGGACGAGCGCTCGTGTTCTGGGTCATGACTGATTCCTCTCCCTCTCCCTCAGCACCGTTTCAATACGCGCGACATTGCGGCGAAGCGTTCGGAACTGCAGCGGGTTGTCGATGGCTTCCGTGGCCGACCGAAACTTGAGGCGGAATTGGGCTTCGCGAAGACGGCCCAGCTCCTCCGTCAGCTCCGCGGTTTCGAGTTCCCGGATCTGCGACGGATCCAGCGCCTGGGTCTCCGCGTCCTTTAATGCCATGGCTCAGATTTCCTCACGCACCACAAAGCGTGATTTGATACCCAACTTGGCCGAGGCGAGCCGGAGCGCCTGACGCGCCAGCGGCTCCGGAATTCCCTCGACTTCAAACATCACCCGGCCCGGTTTCACCACCGCCACCCAATACTCCGGGTTCCCCTTCCCCTTCCCCATTCGGGTCTCCGCCGGCTTCTTGGTCAGCGGCTTGTCGGGGAAGATCCGGATCCTGACCTTACCGCCGCGTTTCATCGTCCGGACGATCGCGACACGGGCGGCTTCGATCTGACGATTGCTCACCCATCCGGCGCCCACCGCCATCAGTCCGTACTGGCCGAACGCCACGGTGTTCCCGCGGCTGGCCTTCCCGCGGTTCCGCCCCTTCATCTGTTTACGATACTTCACGCGTTTCGGCGCTAACATCCGCTATGCTCCAGTACTGTAGGTGCGGCCGCGAGACTCCTCGACCACGTCACCCGTGAAGATCCACACCTTGACCCCAATCACTCCTGTTTTGGTCTTGGCGGTCGTGGTGGCGTAGTCGACGTTTGCGCGGAGCGTATGTAGCGGCACGCGCCCCTCGTGGAAGCTCTGTGAGCGTGCGATCTCGCCGCCGCCCAACCGGCCCGCACACCGAACTTTGATCCCTTTCGCCCCCATACGCATGGCGCTCTGCACCGCGCGTTTCATCGCGCGGCGAAACGAAATGCGCGCTTTCAATTGGTGAGCGACGTTATCGGCCACCAGTTGCGCCTCGAGTTCGGGACGCTTGATCTCTTCGACGTTCACGCCGACGTCCTTGGACGTGAGCTGCGCCAGCTCGTCGCGCAGCTTGTCGACTTCCGCGCCCCGCTTGCCGATCACCACACCCGGCCGACCGGTAAAGATCGTGACCGTCACCTTACCCGGCTTACGCTCGACGTGGATGTCGGCGATGGCCGCATGCGAGAGTCGGCTCCGGAGATACTTGCGGATCAACTCGTCTTCCCGGAGCAGCTGCGGAAACTCCCGGCCGGCGAACCACCGCGAACGCCACGGCTTGATGATGCCGAGACGAAATCCATAGGGATGGGTTTTTTGACCCACTAGTTGCCCTCCTTCACCGCCACCTCGATTTCGACGTGGCTCGTTCGCTTGCGGATGGGGGCGGAACGGCCCATGGCCGCCGCGCGAAACCGCCACAGCGTGGCGCCCTCGTTCACAATCGCGTGACTCACATACAACCGATCCAGATCGAAGGCCTCATTGTCCCGCAGTGCGTCCTGCTCGGCGTTCGCAACCGCCGACCGCAGCACCTTCTCGATCTGTTTCGCCGCGCGCTTTTTGGAGAACTTGAGCAGCGCGTACGCCTCGTTGACGTCCCTTCCGCGGATTGCGTCGACCACCAACCGCATCTTCCGCGACGACTGCCGTACGTACCGTTGAATCGCTCGTGGAGCCATACTCTCGCCGCCTAGCGTGGGCCGACCTTTTTGTCGGCTGCCATCTTCCCGCTGTGTCCACGGAACAACCGGGTGGGCGCAAACTCGCCCAGCCGGTGTCCCACCATGTTTTCCGTGACGTACACCGGGATGAATTTATTGCCATTGTGCACCGCGATCGTGTGCCCCACAAACTCCGGCGTGATCGTCGACGCACGTGACCAGGTCTTGAACACCCGTTTCTCGTTTCGCTCGTTCAGCCCGCTGATTTTCTTGAGCAGTGACGCCTCGACATACGGTCCCTTTTTTACGCTTCTCGTCATCAGGCTCCAGTCCTTTACTTCGTGGCCTTGCCGCGCTTGCGACCACGTACGATGAGCTTCGAACTCGCCTTCTTCTTTCGGCGGGTCTTGGTTCCTTCCGGCTTGCCCCACGGGGTCACCGGCGGCCGTCCGCCGGCGGCGCGTCCTTCGCCGCCTCCCAGCGGGTGATCGACCGGGTTCATCGCGACTCCACGCACCTTCGGACGCCGGCCGAGCCAGCGGGTCTTGCCCGCTTTCCCCGCGCTCGTGAGTTCGTGCTCGGCGTTCCCAACTTCCCCGATCGTGGCGCTGCACTCGCGCCGCACCATGCGCACCTCGCCGCTCCGCAGACGGAGCGCGACGTAGTGGCCTTCCTTTGCCATGACCTGCGCGCCCGTGCCGGCGGAGCGGCAGATCTGGCCGCCCTTCCCGGCCTTCAACTCGACACAGTGCACGGTCGTGCCGAGCGGAATCTCACCGAGCGGCAGCGCGTTCCCAACTTTGATGTCGCTTCCCGAACCCGACACGATGGTGTCACCGACCTGCAAGCCGCGAGGATGCACGATGTAGCGCTTCTCCCCGTCGGCGTAATGCAACAGCGCAATGTGTGCGCTTCGATTCGGGTCGTACTCGATGGTCGCGACCTTCGCGGTGACGCCCGCCTTCTGGCGCTTGAAGTCGATCCGTCGGAACCGTCGTTTGTGTCCGCCGCCCCGGTGGCGCGCCGTCACGTGCCCATGATGGTTCCGCCCGCCACTCTTCTTGAGCGGTTCTACCAGGGATTTTTCCGGCGTGCTCCGGGTCACGTCCTTGAAGCTGGTCACGGAACGAAATCGCGTTCCAGGCGTCATCGGTCGAAACTTGCGTATGGCCATAGCTCTCAACCCTCGAAGATCTCGATGGAGTCGCCTTCGTGGAGCATCACGTAGGCCTTTTTCCACTTGGGACGGCGGCCTTTTGTTCGACCGAGTGAGCGCTGACGGGCCCTCTGCACGGCGGTACGCACCTTCTTCACGCGAACCCCAAACAACTGCTCGATGGCCGCCCGGATCTCGGGTTTTGTGGCCCGCGGATCCGTCTCGAACGTGTATTCCTTCCTCGCGCCGTACGACGCCGACGACTTCTCGGTCACCACCGGTCGGATGATCGCCCGATAGAGCTCAGTATTCATCGGCTCCCCTTCTTCTTGGCGGCCGTCTTTGTCGTCTTCTTGGCGGTCTTCTTCTTACTCGTGGACCCCTTGGCCGTCGCTCGCTTCGCCGCCTTCTTCGCTGTTTTCTTGACCGCTTTCTTCGCGGTCTTCTTCTTGGCGGTCCGCTTCTTGGCCGGCGCTTTGGCCGACTCGAGCACCTCGCCGCCGATGGCCGACTCCTCGATGACGACAGCGTCCGCCCAAAGGACATCGTACGCCATCGCATCCGCATACGGCATCACGTGAACCCGCTTGAGGTTTCGCCCCGACAGGAACACTTCGGGCCGCGCGGTCGCGGTCAGCAGCAAGACTTTTTGCCCCGTCAGCTTGAGCGCGTCGATCAGCCGAACCATGTCACGCGTCTTGGGCCCGTCGAACGACAACGCCTCGATCACGTGGACCGCGCCACCGGCCGCGCGAACGTTGAACGCCGATTTGCGCGCCAAGCGGCGCACCTTGCGTGGCAGGTTGGTGCGGTAGGACCGCGGCTTGGGACCGAACGCGACCCCACCACCCGCCCAATGCGGCGCCCGCGTCGTCCCCTGCCGCGCGCGGCCGGTTCCCTTTTGTCGCCATGGCTTCCGGCTTCCACCCGCAACTTCGGCGCGGGTCTTGGTCGAGTGGGAGCCCTGCCGCTGATTATTGAGAAAGGCGCGAACGGCATGATACATCGCCGTCTCGTGAACAGTGCCGTCGAATTCTTCCGGAAGCGCGTAACTTCCTTTGCGTTTCGCCGCCGCCGTATAGTGGTGCGCTTCAAGCATACCGGCTCTTCCCCCCGTGCTTCTTCAACACCACGATTCCTCTGGGCGGACCCGGAACCGCGCCTCGTACGAACAAGAGGTTTTCTTCGGGATCGACTTTGACGATCGACAACCCAATTTCGGTGTGACGCGTGGAACCCGTCTGCCCGGGGAGCTTCTTCCCCTTGATGACGCGGGACGGATCCGTACCCGCCCCGAGGCTTCCTGGTCTCCGATACCGCGTATTCCCATGCGACGCTTTGCCGCCTTTGTGTCCGTAACGTTTGACGACTCCCTGAAACCCTTTCCCCTTCGTCGTTCCTGTCGCCTTGACGCGATCGCCGACCTCGAAGATGGCCACCGTGACCGTCTCCCCAGGTTTCGGGTCTGCGCCAGGCGGAACAGGAAAACTCCTCAACACGGCGGGCTCCGCTTCCAGCCCAGCCGGCTTGACGTGGCCCACCAACGCTTTCGTGCTCCGTTTTGGTTTCTTGCTGCCAAAGCCCAACTGGACCGCGCGATCGTCCCCGGCACCCGCATGCACCTGGACGACAGGGCACGGGCCGGCCTCGATCACCGTCACCGGTGTGACGGTTCCATCGTCCTGGTACAGCCGAGTCATGCCGAGCTTACGACCGATAATGGCGTTCACGTTCAACTGACCTTGATTTCGACATCGACGCCGGCGGGGAGGTCGAGCTTCGTCAACGCATCCACCGTCTGCGGTCGAGAATCCAGAATTTCAATGAGCCGCTTGTGCGTCTTCAACTCGAACTGCTCGCGGCTCTTCTTATCGACATGGGGACTCTTCAAGACCGTCCACCGCTGCGTTTTCGTCGGCAACGGGATCGGTCCGGAGATCTTCGCACCGCTCTTCTCCACCGTGCGCACGATATCCGCCGCGGCTTGATCGAGCACCATGTGATCGTACGCCTTCAGTCGGATTCGGATTTGTTCGGCCATGTGCGCCTCAGTTCGAGAAGTCCGATGGGTTATTCGACGATTTTGGTGACGACGCCGGCGCCGACCGTCCGGCCGCCTTCGCGAATCGCAAACCGCAGCCCCTCTTCCATCGCGATCGGCGCGATCAACGTGATCGTCATCGTCGTGTTGTCCCCCGGCATCACCATCTCCACCCCCTCCGGCAACTGCACGTCCCCCGTCACATCCGTCGTCCGAAAGTAAAACTGCGGCCGATACCCCTTGAAAAACGGCGTGTGCCGCCCCCCCTCCTCTTTCTTCAACACGTACACTTCCGCCTCAAACTTCGTATGCGGCGTCACCGACTTCGGCTTCGCCAACACCATCCCCCGCATGATCGCTTCCTTAGCCACCCCCCGCAGCAACAACCCCACGTTGTCCCCCGCCATCCCCTCGTCCAACAACTTCCGAAACATCTCCACCCCCGTCACCACCGTCTTCTGCTCCGCTCCCAACCCCACCATCTCCACTTCCTCGCCTACCACCACTTTTCCCCGCTCGATCCGCCCCGTCGCCACCGTCCCCCGCCCCGTAATCGAAAACACATCCTCCACCGGCATCAAAAACGGCTTGTCCACATCCCGCTCCGGCACCGGGATGTAACTGTCCAACGCCGCCAATAACTCATCAATGCTCCCCGTCGCCGCCGCCCCCGGCTCCCCACTCTCCAACGCCTGCAACGCACTCCCCCGAATCACCGGAATCTCATCCCCCGGAAACTCGTAACTGCTCAACAACTCCCGTACCTCCAACTCCACCAACTCCAACAACTCCGGATCGTCCACCATGTCCACTTTGTTCAAATACACCACGATGTACGGCACATTCACCTGCCGCGCCAACAAAATGTGCTCCCGCGTCTGCGGCATCGGCCCGTCCGCCGCGCTCACCACCAACACCGCCCCGTCCATCTGCGCCGCCCCCGTGATCATATTCTTCACATAATCCGCATGCCCCGGACAATCCCCGTGCGCATAGTGCCGCCCCTCCGTCTGATACTCCACATGCGCCGTCGCGATCGTGATCCCCCG
>JBFIZG010000036.1:0-16132 GCA_041604955.1 Gemmatimonadales bacterium
GCAGTACTTCATACACGAACGATCGGACGGCCCGCCGACGATGGCGATGTTCGCCAAACCGTTCCATCGGCTTGGTGGACACCAAATCGACTGGCGCGCAAACCGCGAACGGCGCTTGACGACCAGGAGCAGAGTCGGGCTGGGCATTACGAGTGTGGCAACCGGCGAGACAGTGTCGATAGCGGCCCCGAACGGGGCGCGTGTCTCGTCACCCACGTGGTCGCCGGACGGGTCCCGCATCGCGTACTTCGCGCATTTTGACGATGCCACGCACGTATATGTGGCAGACCCAACCAACGGTCGATCGCGACAGGTGACGCGCTCGCCGGTGCTCGCGACCTTCATGACGACGTTCGAATGGACGCCCGATTCTCGATCGATCGTCACCGTGCTCGTGCCCGAGCGACGCGGTGCGCCGCCCGTATCACCCGCGGTACCGACTGGTCCACAAGTGCGCATGACCACGCCCGAAACCAATCGGATCCGTACGTATCCGGATCTCTTAGAGGGCCCCGAGGAGGCGGCGCTTCTCGAGTACTATGCCCGGGGGCAACTTGCCGTCGTCGACGTACAGAATCGACGCACCACACACGTCGGTCGTCCCGCGATGATCCGGAGCGTCGACGTCGCACCCGACGGCAGCCAAGCGCGTGTCAGCCGAATGGACCACCCGTTTTCCTACATCGTACCCGTCCGCCAGTTTGGGGGAACCGAAGAAATCTGGAGTCTCGCCGACGGCACTCGCCTCGTCACGCTGGCCGAATCGGCGATTCGGGATGGGTCGCCCGACGACACCACCGATGCGGACGACGACGATCCCGAGCGACGGAACATCGCGTGGCGCCCCGATGGACAGGGAGTGAGTTTCCTCCAGTTGGCGCCGCGCGAGGCGGGTGACAGCGCAGGACAGAGCGACAGCACCGTGTCCAACGAGGAACAAGAAGGAAGATCCGGACGGTCCAGACGAAAGGACCGCGTCATGCAGTTGCTGCCGCCATACGACTCGACGTCGGCCGCGGTGATCTACGAGAGCGGCAGCCGGTTGAACAACGTTCGATACTCGCCGGACGGGCAGACGCTTTTCTTGACCGAGCGCCAAGGGGAAACAACACACCACTACGCGGTGCTCCTCAGCGACCCGACATCGAAACACACGATTTGGCGTGGGCGCACCGGCCGTTTCGGGCGGGGCGGGGCGCCGTCGATTGCAACCAAGACCCTTCCGAACGGGGTCACCACCGTTCGCGTCTCCAGCGATGGAAAAAGCGTTTTCCTGTCTGGCACGGACTACAGTGACGACCCGGAACAAGAAGGGCCCACAACGTATGTCGACCGGATCGAGATCGAGACCGGGGACAAGACTCGCGTGTATGAAAGCGACAATGGCGGCGTGTGGGAACGCGTGTTGGAGATCCTGGACGACGACGCGACGCGACTTCTCGTTTCCCGAGAGGGGCCGAACGACGTCCCGGACTCGTACGTGCGCGACGTGACGGCTGGCACGTTCACGCAGCTCACGACCAACACCGACCCGACCCCCGCGCTGACCCGCGCTCAACGGCGCCGCTACGAAGTCACCCGGGCAGACGGGTTCAAGCTCGCGGTGAACGTCACACTGCCGGAGCGTTGGCGCGCCGGCGAACGGTTGCCCGGGATGATCTGGTTCTATCCGCGTGAGTACACCGACCAAGACTCGTACGACGAAGTGCGTGAGCGGTACAACAAGAATCGCTACCCTGCAATCGGCACCCGTTCCATGGAGATCCTCACCCTCCGCGGTTACGCGGTGATCCAACCGGACGCGCCCATCGTCGGCGAAAGCGGCCGGATGAACGACAATTACGAACACGATCTCCGGAACAATCTCGCCGCCGTCATCGACTTGCTCGATCGGGAGGGGATCATCGACCGGCACCGCCTGGGCATAGGCGGCCACAGTTACGGTGCGTTTGGTACGGTGAACGCGATGGTGCATACCCCGTTCTTCAAGGCCGGAATCGCCGGCGACGGTAACTTCAACCGCACGCTGACACCGTTCGCGTTCCAGTCGGAACGCCGGACGTTGTGGCAATCCAAAGACACGTATTTTTCCATGTCGCCGCTCTTCTTTGCCAACAACTTGACCGGTGCCCTCTTGATGTACCACGGCGCCGACGATCAAAACGTCGGCACGTTCCCCATCAATTCCTGGCGGCTGTTCGAGGCGCTCGAATCGCTCGGCAAAACCGCGTCACTGTACGTATATCCGTACGAAGAACACGGCCCTGCGACACGAGAGACGCTGCTGGACTTGTGGGGTCGTTGGTCGGCGTGGCTCGACAAGTACGTGAAGGGAACCGATCAAGAAGGCATCAAAGCCACCACAGAGCAGTAGGGTCGGGGGTGGAGAAAGAAGCGCGGGTTCGACTGTGAAACGGAGAGCGACGTTTTAGGAGACGCCTCAGCGCCTCCTAAAACGCCTTTCCGACCGGCAAGCAAAGCTCCTGTTATCTGCTCACCCGACGGCTTCCATCAAGAGCGCCAGCGCATTGCGCAACGCGGCGCCGCCCGGACCGCTCCCCTTGTAGATCCCGAGGCGGACCACGACCATGTCATGTGACGGGATGATAATCGTGTACTGACCGCCGGCGCCCGCCATGTAGTATGCGTCGTGCGGAATCGGGAACGATCCCGTTCCGTTGATCCAAAAGAAGGAACCGCCGTAGATGGGCCGCCCGTCTGCTTCCCACGCGGGCGCCACCGTGCTCGCGTACTCGACCCACCTTTCCGGGAGGATTCGTTCCCCGTTGGCAACCCCGTCGTTCAAATACAGCAACCCCAGCCGCGCCCAGTTCCGCCCCGTGCCGAACTCGTACCCCTGGAGGAGAAAGTTGCCGTACGGATCCGTCTCCAGATACATCTTTCGGATACCGATCTTATCGAACAACGCCAGCTGCGGATACGTGTGGTAGTTTTCCCCAAGACGTTCCTCGACGCCCTTTCGAATGAGGTAGTTCGTGGTGAGCGGATCGGAGTTCCGATATCGCCCCACGGTGTTCGGCGGCCATTGCGCGGGCCGAGTAATCGCCCATTGATGGGAATCGATGGCGCCCGTGTAGACGTACAAGTGGTCGGGATATCCCTGGGGATACCCGTACTCCAGATCGTAATCCGGGTCTTGCGGCGCCACGAACCGGAGTCCCGATGACATCCGCATGATGTCACCGATTCGAATGTTTGCGCGCGGGTCGTCGGGGGTTTCTCGCCACGCATCGATCGGTGCTGGCTCCCACAAATCAAACACGCCGCGCTGAATCAGCGTACCCATCAGCGTGCCGGTCAAGCTCTTTCCCATGGACCAGCTCTCGAGCTGCGTGTCCTTGTCCATCCCTTCCCTGTACCGCTCGCCGACGATGCGGCCCTTATACACCACGACAAACGCCGCGGTCATGCTCTCGGGTGGGTCGAAGGCTGCGTTCACGGCCGCCGCGACCTTGTCCGCATCGAGTTCGGCTGGCAACGGTTCGTTCGAGAGGACATCGCCCATCGGCCAAGGCTGACTCATGGCGTCCGGAAGCGCCGTCTCCACTGCGACCGGCGTAAAGCGAATCGAGTCGGCGCCCGGCGGATGCGTCACACACCCTTGGCTGCCGTAGAACTCCGCGGTCCTGGTCACCCCCGTGTTCAACGTCAGATGAACCGCCTGGTCGGTGTAATCGATGACGGTGTCAGTCACGAGTTGCCGTTCATCGGGTCTGGAAACGAAGTATCCGACGTTCTCCGCAGCATCTCTGACATCGAGACCGGTGATGAATACCGCGGAACAGAGCACCTTCGCAAAACCGGCCATGGCGTGCTCGAACGGGTCGCCCGGTGGTGTCACCCACTCGGTGTCCAGTTCGAACTCGGCGGCACGATCGATCAAGGCCACGTTTTGAAATTCGGCTTCTGCCGCTAGCTCGCCCGAACAGGCGACCGCCGCCAGGAGGATCACCACCGTACTCGTCATACTGCGTCGAGAAAAACTCATTTCGTTCCTACCCGTCGAGGGTTGTGATCCGCAATCTTGGCATGCGGATCGGACCGTGGATCCGGACCGCGTCGACCTACCCAGTTCGCTGCGGAACGGGGATCGGCTTGCCGGGATCCGGACGAATACCGTGCTGGTCCAGCTGTCCGTAGATGGTGGGCATGTGCTCCGTGATCACTTCGTTCAAGCTCGTGATCAGGCCCGGGGCATCATCCCACGCCCGTTCGAGCGCCCACAGTTGGTCGGCCGTGGGCCGGGTCGTGGACGCTTCAATCGAGAACGTACCGCGTGCCCTGCCGTTCACCCTGTTGAGGTCACGCCCCAACTCACGAACGTGACTGCGAATCGAATCGAGCGACTGTTTGAGGTCGTCGGGCACATCGTCCCGTTCTTTCAACAGATCGTCGATGTCCGAAATCTGGCTGTTGAGTCGCTGCACGGCTCGGCCGGCGTCATACAGAGGTTTCGCCAGCGCATAGGCGCTCATTAGGGCGTTCTGCCGAGCGAGGAGGTCCGCCGCCGAAATCTCGACTCTCGGATCTAGTCGCACGTCGACGTCCGTGGTCAACGACTGCCCGGCCGCATCGAGGCGAACCGTATACGTGCCCGGCAGAACCTTTGGCCCTCGCGGCGTGAAACGGCCAAAGCCACCTCCGCCACCTCCCTGGGGTTGATCGGGCTCATAGGGCGGCGGAAGACGCAAATCCCAGATCACTTCTTGGATGCCGGCCTTGCCGGGACCCTCGAGCTGGCGCACGGTCTCGCCGTTGGCGTCGAGAATGGTAAGCTGCGCCATGACCCGGTCTCCCCGCGTGGCTCCCCTCCTGTTGGGGTTCGACATCGAGCTATGGTTATCGCCACCGTTGTCACCCGTTGCCATGGGCGGGTCCGAAACGAGATCGCGACTGAGGTAATACCGGATCCGAGCACCTGAAGGCGGGTCGGGCGCCTCCCACACCCCGGGTGTCCAACCCTGCGGATTGTACGAATTGAAGCTCGTCGCGCGCCGAACCGGAAAGAGATGCGCGGCTGACGCCAATACCCGGTTGGAGAGTTGCTCCAGCGGAGCGATGTCGTCCATGATCCAGATCCCGCGACCATGCGTGCCAAGGACCAGATCGTTTTCACGTGGATGAATCACGATGGCGTCCACCGGTACGGTTGGCATGTTGTTTTTGAGCGTGACCCACCGTTCGCCGCGATCGATTGACACATACGCGCCGATTTCGTTCCCGAGGAACAACAGATTGGCCGTCCGAGGGTGTTCGGCAATCCGATTCACCGACCAATCCGGTAAGCCGGTAACGATGGGGCGCCAGCGCTCCCCAAAGTCGTCGCTCACAAACACGTACGACGCGAAATCGTTGTTTCGATGTCCGTCGAAGGTCGCATAGACGGTGCCGGCGTTGTGACGGGACGCGACGATGCTGCTCACATACGTCCGCTCCGGAACGTTCCGGAATTTGGACGTCAAATCGGTCCAGGTTGCGCCGCCATCCCGTGAGCGCTGCACATTCCCGTCGTCGGTGCCGACATACAGTAACGAGGGATCGAGCGGCGATTCGGCGATGGTGGTGAAGTTGCCGTATGTCGAGATCCCGTCGTTTCGGGACATCATAGGCCTGGACCCTTTGACGCCCATGATCTCCAGTTCATCCCGATCGATCGCCTTGGTGAGATCCGGACTGATCTCCGTCCAGCTCATGCCTCGATCGGTGGACTTGAGGAGCACGTTCGACCCGGTATACAAAACCATCCGATCGTGCTCCGACATGACGATGGGCGTGTTCCAGTTCCAGCGAAAGTTCCGATCCTCATCGTCATCCTTGGGTCGCGCGACCGGACGCATCCGCGTGCGCTCCATTGTCTTCAAGTTCATCCGCGCGATGTTTCCACCCTGCGATTCGGCGAAAATCGCGGTGTGGTCGTTTGGATCGATGACCGTATAAAATCCGTCACCGCTCCCTATGTTGTACCAGTCTTTCGCGCGGATCCCCTGACTCGACAGCGTGGCACTCGGCCCGCACCACGATCCGTTGTCCTGCAGTCCACCGCACACGTAGTACGGGTCCCGCATATCGACGCCGATCTCATAGAACTGGGCAAGCGGCAGGTTGCGCAGTTGACGCCAACTGTCCGACCGGTCCCACGAAATCGACACGCCACCGTCGCCACCGAGAATCAGGTGGTTGGAATTGGCAGGATCGATCCAGAGCGCGTGATGATCGGAGTGGACGTCACTCGCGGCGTCATTGGTAAACGTCTTCCCACCATCGCTCGAACGATAGAGTTGGGCGCCACCCAAGTAGATGCGTTCCGCATCGTTCGGATCGATGCGCACCTGGCTGTAGTACATCGGCCGGTTATTGGTGGTGCTCAGGTGTTCCCACGTGTCGCCGCGGTCGGTCGAGCGATACACGCCGTTCTGCCGCGCTTGCCCACCGCCAAAGCCTTGCCCCGGCCGCCGTGGGTCCGCCTCGACGATGGCGTACACGACGCTCGGGTTCCGGCGGTAGATATCGAGACCGATCCTCCCCTTGTCGCCCTCCGGAAGCCCTTCCGTCAGCTCCTTCCAGGTTGCGCCCCCGTCCGTGGTCCGATAGATGCCGCTGCCGGGCCCGCCGCCATTGAAGCCCCAGCCGGTCCGCTGCCGTTGGTACATGGCGGCAAACACGGTGTGTGGGTCCGCCGGGTCCATGACCAAATCGATGGCGCCGGTGTGCTCATCGACGTACAGCACCTTCTCCCAGGTCATGCCACCGTCCGCGGTCCTGAACACTCCCCGCTCCGGGTTGGGACCCCAGAGGTGACCCACCGCGGCGACGTAGACGATGTCCGGATTGGATGAATGAATCGCGATACGCGCAATGTGATGCGTGTCATCGAGCCCCATGTGCGACCACGTGCGGCCGGCGTCCGTGGATTTGTACACGCCATTCCCCCAGGGAGAGCTCTGCCGGTTCTGTGGCTCGCCGGTCCCGACCCACACGATGTTGGGGTTCGACGGCGCGATCGTGACGTCACCTATCGACGACGTCGGTTGATCGTCGAAGATCGACTTGAAGCTCGTCCCGTGATTAGTCGTCTTCCACAGGCCACCGGTTGCGGTGCCGACATAAAAGGTTGCGGGATCGGATTCGATGACCGCCAGGTCCGCAACGCGGCCACCCATGATGGTCGGGCCGATCTCGCGCCACTTCAGGTTGGCCACGGCGGCGCCCGTTTGAGCCGCGGTTTCCGCCGAAAATGCGGACAACATTGTTGCGGCGACTACGACAGACGCCAGCCGCCGCCAGACGGGGGAGGGTGATGTGTGCATTGATGTCCTTCCTTTGCTGAAACGCGGAACCACGGAATGCGGATGTATCACAGCGATCTGGTCAACGTGTTGTCATACGGGACTGATGGCTCGAATTTTCATCACGTCGACCTTTCACGTTGACACTCGAACGGCCATCAGTCAAGTAAGTCGAGGCTTCGCGCCATCGAAAATTATCGCATCGGCGGCAGGGGCTCGATACGCATTCCGGCGAGGGCGTGACGCAAGAGGTCCCCCTGCAGATGTTCCCACCGATTCGAATCGCCTCGCAACTCCGCTACGGTGACGCCTCGCTCTTCCAAATCTTCTACGTAGATGATCATCAGTTCGTTGAGCGGCGGATCGTCGAGCAGCCAGACTAGGCGGACGCGCATCAGATCGGCGCCCAATTCGTATCCCTGGTCCCGCAAGAACTGGTGCGCGCGGTCTCCGTCCGAACCGGCACGCCCTGCAAAGCCGCTCGGCGGGTAGTAGCGATAGTTCACATGGAAATCCCGTCCGTTGACCTCGATCGTGGGGTCGCTCGAATAGTCATACGGACGACCGAGCCCACTCCCCTTCCCTTCGAATTGCACCCAGTAGAGTCGTTTGATGCGGTTGCCATGGAGTTCGAGAAAGAAATGTTGCTCTGCTTGCGTGGTCTGCGACAGCATGATGGCCTGCGTTCCCACATACGACAGGGTGGAATCGAACACGAGTCGTGCTGCCGGAAGCGAGTCGGACGTTATCGTCGTACCATGAACGGTACGCGACGGCTCTTGTACCCTTGCACTCCTTACAGTCGGGGTCTTCGTCTCCGACCACATGATGTGCGCATCGCACGTCCCAGCGTGGTGCAACCACGGCTGCCCAGCAACGTGTTCTTCGTCCGTAATGCCCTCGGACGCCTCTGTGGCAAACGGAATCTGCAACAGGTGGTAGACGAGGAGTGAGTCGGGAACGTCAGAGTCCGGCACGAGCGGGCCCGACGCGCTCAGATTGTACGCCCGCTTCGGCATCGGCAAACGCCCAGAGGCCACTTCGGCACAGGCGCGTTCCCGCGCCGCGGATCCTGCAAGACCGGAAACCCGCAGTGCACGCATCCGATCCAAAAACGGGCCCAGCGATTCATGGTAGCAGGATACAATAAACCGATCGTCACCAGGCGTATCGGCAACGCACGTGAATCGGTTACTCCCTTCACGCACTACCTCGAGCCCGGCAGCCGTAGGGACGACCACACGGACGCCGCCCCTGAGGTCCGGCGGAAGCAGCGACACCAAGAGGTCGAGCTGTGCCGCCGATTGTGCGGACGCGCCGCCGGCACCCGTTGCCGCGAGCAAGGCGCAAAATAGCGAGCACCGCGTCTGTGTAGCTGCCTTCACGTATGATCGCCTCACTGCCAGAGAACACTCACGGAGCGGAGACTCACATGTCCGGCCACAGCCACCCGAACGTGCCTCCCGTCAGCAACCCATACACCAACCCGTCGAACATGTGCTTGGCGGTCGTACTCCACGCCTGCCGCTTCCAGATCGAATCGGTTGCCTGAGCAAGCGCATATCCGAGAAAGGCTGTTACACTGGCCACGCGAAACACGGACAGATATGCCGCGCCCGGGGCGGTTGTTCGGCCTGTCAGGTAGGCCACGAAGACGCTCACCACGAGACAGAACACGAACCACTGGCCTAGCGCCTTTCCCATCGTCGGTGGCCCGTTCGGCAACACCGTCATGAGCCCCACGGGCCCCTTCGTAAACCGCTCAATCACTTCCGGCGTTTGCAGATCCTTGGGGCTCGCTGCGTGCGGAAAAAAATAGTCGCCTGGCGGAGGCGCGTGCGGACGCATCGCATCCAACATATTCGCCTCGTTGGGCAACTGTTTGTAGTCGCTCCTGTGATATGTCAGTACCATGTGCGCAATCGAACTCGCGATGAACACGAGTACAGCAGAGAGCACAATCGGCAGCCAGAGCGCCGAAATGGACACCATGAGTTACCTCCTTTGTCCGTCCACGTTCGCGTCTCCCTACGGCTCCATATGTCTGGCGCCAGGGTTTCGGCGCGGAGCCGCTCGTTTGAACCCCGGAAGCTCCCTTTGAAGCAGCTCGTTCGGTGCTGCCCGATAGGTCGCGAGCCATGCTTCGAGTAGCCGCTGGACTTCACGATGTTGGTCGCCGGCGGAAAGTCCGCGGTGGCAACTGCGCCGGCGAGGTATCGGATTTTGCCCCCGAGCATCGTGGGCCACGGCACGCCGTCCTGGCCGGTCCCGGTCGTCAGGCGAACACTAGGAATAGCGCCCCGGCCAGAGGGACGCCAGGGGACTTGCGTCGCGCGACTCATGTCCCGCGTCCTGCGTCCAATGTTTCTTAAGGCAACCGCATCGCTCGGACTAACTGCTGAAACTCCGGTTGGCCTCGCAGTCGATCGAGCACCGGCTCGACGTTCAGGTACGCCAGCCAACCGCGACGCTGTTCGTACGCCTGCTGCAGGTAGCGAAGTGCTTCCTCGGTGTCATCGAGGGCCACGTGAAGAACGACAAACGGCACAGGAGACACAAACGTCGTGGCCGCGCGCTCAGTGAGTTCGTCGAGGAGGCGCCTTGTCTCGTCCCGTCGACCGCGCAGCGCCTCCAGATAGCCCAACGCGGCCACCGCGTTCGCGGACCGCTCCGACAGCATGAGTGACTCGTCGAACGAGGCGGCCGCCGCACCGTGTAACCCTTTCTGCATGTACGCGAGACCCAGCAATCGATGATTTTCCTCCGCCGTGGGATCCATGGCGATCGACCGGCGCAGGTGGATCAGCGCGATGTCCGGTTGTCGGGCGTAGTAGTACAACCATCCCGCGGATCGGCGAATGGAAACAGACGCCGGATCCAGTTCGAGCGCGGTCCGGCCGTGCTTCAGCCCCTCGTCTGTTCTCCCCAACGCCACTAGGAGCCACGCATACCATTGATGCGCAGTCGCATATCTCGGATTCAGCTCGATCGCCCGCTCGAACTCTCTCAGTGCCGTCGGCCAGTCCCAGTCGTGTACGAACGTCACCCAGCCAAGCGATGTATGCGCCTCAGCGAGTGACTCATCGAGCTCCAGCGCCTTGACCGCTTCGCCCTTCGCGCGTCGCATGCCTTCGGCAACCGGCTGCTCTTGATAATCGAGGTGGAGAGCGTAAGAATCTGCGAGACCCGAGTACGCCAGGGCATAATCGGGGTCTTGAGCGATCGCCGACTCGAAGTACTTGATCGCCTCGTCGATTCCCTCTCGGGAACGCCGGTTCCAATGGTATCGTCCTTTGAGGTAGAGATTGTACGCCGTGATGTTCTCGGTGTAACGTTTCGGAACCGTGTCCCCAATGTTTTCCACGAGCGTTTCGCGGAGCTTACTGACTATCGTTTGCGCAATCTCTTCCTGGACCGAGAACACGTCCTCGAGTTCCCGGTCATAACGCTCCGACCAGAGGTGGATGCCCTCCGTCACATCCGTCAGTTGCACCGTGATACGGAGCCTGGTCCCGATCTTCCTAACCGTCCCCTCAATGACTGCCGATACTCCCAGCTTGGCACCGATCGCGCGTACGTCGATCTGCTCATTCTTCAGCGCGAATACCGATCGGCGGGACACGACCCTCAGACCCTCGACCTGCGCGAGCGCGGCGATCAGCTCATCCGTCATGCCATCACTGAAGTACTCGTTCTCGGGGTCGGCGCTCTCGTTCACGAGCGGCAGCACCGCAATCGCGCGATCCTCGCCCACGGCTGCGCGCACATCGGCTCGTTTGAGAGCGGTTGGGCTCGCCTTCAGCGCGTCCCCAAACTCCGCCATACTCCTGAATCGATCCGCGGGGTCCTTCGCCAACGTCCTAATGACAGCCTCGTCGATGGCGAGCGGGACTTCCGGCCGAAGAGTTCGAACGGGTGGCACCTGCTCGCTGACGTGTCGTGACAATGTCTTCCACGAACTGCCGTCTACGAACGGCGGCGCGCCGGTCAGCATTTCGTACACGACACACCCCAGGCTGTACATATCGCTCCTGCCGTCGACCTCGGGGCTAGCGCTCGCCTGCTCGGGACTCATGTACGTAGGTGTTCCGACGGCGAGTCCCGCCTCTGTGAGATCGTCACAACAGGCTGAAATGGCGCGCGCAATTCCAAAATCGCTGACGAGGACATGTCCCTCATGGAGGAAAATGTTTTCGGGTTTGATGTCCCGATGAAGGACGTCTTGGCGGTGCGCATAGTCCAGCGCGCCTGCGACTCCCCGGGCGATACGGAGCGCCTCCCTAATCTCGAGCCTGTTTTCCACGAGCAGGCGGGTCCGGAGCGTATCCCCATCGACAAATGGCATGACGTAAAACAAGAATCCGTCAGCCTCGCCGGAGTCGTGGAGCGGTAGTATTTGTGGATGGGTCAGGCTGGCGACGGTTCGAATTTCGCGGAAAAAACGTTCCGGATGATACCCTGACATTGCAAGCTCGGGATGCAGCACCTTGAGCGCGACGCGCCGGTCGTGCTTGACGTCATGCGCCAAGTATACGGTCGACATTCCACCGCGGCCCAGTTCACGCTCAATAGCGTATTCGGAGGCGAGTGCGGCTGTGAGACGTTCGAGATCCTGAGCCATGATCGAAGATGTAAGGGAAAATCGGCTGCCGCGTAAGGCCACTCCGGCATCGCAGCCGCAGCTCGGTTATCGGAACGCCGGGGCCATTGGCGCGTCGCTGCACGCGGCGGTGGCGAGCCCGACGTGGATCGGCGACCACGCGAATCGCCCGATCACGTTACGAGTTCGGCTCATCATTCGATTGGTGTAGGCTGGTCACTCGGGAGTGTCCAGGCAACCAGCATGAATACAACCGTCGACAACAGCACGCCCGGGAAGACCGGGTGTACCACCTCACCGAACGGAAGCTCCCGCCAGAAAAGCAACGTAAGGATGCCCACGACAAACGATGCGACGACAGAAGCGCCGTTTCCCCGGTTCCAGTACAGGCCGAACACCAGAGCCGGAAAGAAGCACGCGGCGTAGAGGCTCCCCGAAAACGACGTCAGCGTTACGATCCCGCCGGGCGGGTTGAGGGCGATCACCGCGGTGGCGACCGCGAACAGCACCACATACGCTTTAGTCGCTAGGAGAGCGCTGGCCTCCGACTTTGGCTTTCGTATCACGCTCACGACGTCGCGTTCGCATGTCGAGGCCACCACGAGCAGCACGCTGTCCAATGACGACATGGCGGCGGCGATCATCGCCAGCACCAAGAACGCGCCGATCGCGGGGTGAAACACTAGGCCACCGGCGAGAATACGCGGCACCACCGTATCGGTGTCCGTGATTCCCGTCGGGAAGATATTTCGTGCGTAGATACCAATGGGAACCAGCATCGCGTAGACAAACAGGAACGCGAGGGTCGAGGTCCACATCCCCGTGCGCGCCGCGTGCCGGTCCTCCAGCGCATAGAACCGAGACAATTGCCGCGGTTCGACCACGAGTTTGAACGTACCGGCCACGATGATGCCGAGCAGAACCGGAAACTGCATCGCGGCATTCCAGGAAAACAGCCGGCTGCCTTCGGTGAGTTCTCGTACATCGAAGAACGACATGATGCCGCCGCTTGCCCGCACAGTGCCAAAAAAGAGAAAGACGGCCGCGACCACCATGATCATTCCCTGCACCACGTCCGTCTTCACGACCGAGATGAACCCACCCACAGCGGTGTACGTGATGACGATGACCAGGACGAGCACGATGGCCGTGGCATACGACACGTCGAGAAAGGCTTCGAGCAGGGTCCCTGCGCCCTTGAACACGGCCGTCATGTAGAGGAGACTCGCAAAGATCACGATGAGCGCCGCGGCGAACCGCGCAGTGACGCTCTGGAACCGGAGTCCCATGAAGTCCGGGATGGTGATGGAATCCAGTGATTCGGTCATGTCACGGAGTCGCGGTGCAATCCAACGCCAGGCTACCAGAGAAAACACCACGATGATCGGGGCGAGTAAGAGCCATGGGACTCCGTAGGTGTACGCCTGACCGGAGAATCCCACGAAGCTGTTCGTGCTCGAGTAGGTCGCGAAGAACGAAATGCCAAGCGCGATGCCGCCCATTCGACGGCCGCCGATGTAGTAGTCCGCGAGACCGTGCGTGCCACGCTTCCCTATCACCGCGTGCCATGCCATGATCGCGACGTAACCGAGCAAGAGGACGAGCACGAGCCAGTGTTCGGAAAACCACGTCATCGCACGATCACCCGGAATTTCGGTTGAAGTACGTCACAAGGGCCGACTTGGTCACTTTGCCCATCGCGTTTCGCGGCAACCGAGCAACCGGCTCGAGCGATCGGGGAAGCTTGTACGGTGCGAGGCGTTCGCCGGCCCACTGCTTGAGTTCCTCCAATGCCACCGTCGCTCCCGGCACGAGTTCCGCCGCTACGCACACACGCTCTCCCCAGTCCGAATCCGGGACACCCACGACGGCACATTCGTCAATCGCCGGATGCAGGCGGAGCACTTCCTCGATCTCCAGCGCCGAAACTTTATAGCCACCTGTCTGGATAATGTCGAGGTTCTGACGTCCCAAGATGCGGTACCGTCCCTGTTCTGTGACGGCAACGTCGCCGGTCCGAAACCATCCCTCGTGAAACGATGCGGCGGTTGTAGATGGATCGTTCCAGTACTCGCGAAAGACAGCCGGTCCCTTCACCAAGATCTCGCCTGGCGTGCCATCGGGCACGTCTTCGAACGACTCATCGACCAATCGCACTTCGACTCGCGGCAGTGGTGTGCCAACCGACCCCGGAACCCGCTTGCCACGGAGCGGATTGGACAACGCCATTCCGATCTCCGTCATGCCGTATCGCTCGAGCAAGACGTGTCCGCTCAGGTCGCGCCAACGTTCGAGGACCGCGACGGGAAGCGCGGCCGACCCCGATACCATGACGCGCAGCTTGCGACAGGCCTCCGTCCTCCTCTTCTGCTCGGCGGGCGGCGATGCTTCCCACGAGCGAATGAGCCGCGCGTATATGGTCGGCACGGCCATGAACAACGTGATTGGCTGCTCGACGATCCGTGTCCACGTCTCTTCCGCATCGAACCCCGGGAGGATCTCGCAACACGCGCCCGACCAGAGCGCACACGTCAAAACGTTCACCACACCATGGACATGATGAAGCGGGAGAACCAATAGCACTCGATCTTCGGGGACCCACTCCCACGCTTCCACCAGCGCCGTTACCTGGGCTCGCACGCTGGCGTGTGTGTGGACCACCCCCTTTGGTTTGCCGGTTGTCCCGCTGGTGTACATCATCATGGCTCGTCGGGAGTCGTGTACGTCGGGCAGCGGTTTGGGGTCTGACGGCAGCAACTCGCTTGTCGTCATCAAC
The DNA here is from genome assembly GCA_041604955.1 of Gemmatimonadales bacterium. Taxonomy (GTDB): domain Bacteria; phylum Gemmatimonadota; class Gemmatimonadetes; order Gemmatimonadales; family GWC2-71-9; genus JBFHWR01. The sequence goes on from JBFIZG010000036.1 coordinate 14,684, forward strand.
TGCGCATTCGCCCGGGAGGCAACGCCCCGCAGCCGATGCGACAATTCGGGGTCCGAGACAATCGTCGTCGTTCCCGAGTCGCCAATCACATGGTCGAACTCCGCTTCCGGATGCGACAGCGCGAGGGGAATGGCGACCCCACCGGCGCGCCAGACACCCCACTGGACTGCGGCGTAGTGGAACCCCGGTGACACCAGAAACGCCACCCGCTTTTCGCGGAGATCGGTCGCGCGTTGGAGAAGACCGGCCGCCACCCGGCCGGATGCCTGCAGCAGTTCTGCATAACGATACGTCCCAGTCCCGTCGACGATGGCGATGTTGGACGAGTGTCTTTCAGCTCGCTCGATGAGTTCGATGGACATCGACGTACCGGGCTCAACCGTTCGCAATGCGAACGACACCCATATCGTTGAGTTCCCTCACGTCGGCGTCAGGATAACCCGCCTCTTGCAGCACCTCTAACGTATGTTCGCCCAGAAGCGGAGCGGCTCGCGCGACCGGCGTGTTCGCCCCGCTGAACTTGAGGGGTACGCCCAAGGTCTTGACCGTCCCGATGCGGGTGTGCTCCACATCCACCACCATCTGGCGGGCCAGGGTCTGTTCGTGTGCGAGCATCGCGCGTACGTCGAGGACGGGCCCGGCGGGTACCTGCGCCTCGTCGAGAAGACACAACCACTCCTCAACAGAACGCCGTCTGAAGCGGGCGCCCAAAATTTCCGCCAACTCGGCGCGGTGCTTCATCCGGTCGCTATTCTCGCGGAATCGTGAATCTTCCAGCAGCTCCGGCACCTCCAACACCGCGGGCACTCGTTCCCATGTCGTCTGGCTCGATGCTCCCAACGTGATCCACCCGTCCGCGCACTCGAAAGCCTCGTACGGCGCCGACAACGGGTGAGCAGTCCCCATCGCGCCGGGCGCAACATCTGTCGCGAGCGTGATCGCCGACTGCCAATATGTCTGTACGATACCCGCTTCGAACAGCGACGTGTCCACCTGCTGCCCTTCACCGGTCCGCACCCGTTGAACGTATGCCGCCAACACCCCGACCGCGCCGAGGATGCCGGCGGTGATATCCGTAACGGGCGCGCCCATCTTCACCGGCGGCCTGTCTTCTCCTTCCCCCGTGATACTCATCAGACCGCTGTATCCCTGCGCCGTGAGATCGAATCCGCCGCGACGTGCGTACGGGCCGGTCCGACCGAATCCGGAGATGGCGCACCAAATGAGGCCCGGATTCCGCTGCCGAAGCGCGTCGAACCCGAGCCCCAACTGTTCCATTCGGTCGCCACGAAAATTTTCAACGAGCACATCCGCCCGCTGAATCAGCCGCCGGACGACGTCCTTTCCCGTCTCGTTGCTGACGTCGATTGCCACTCCGCGCTTGTTGCGGTTCAGCATCATGAAGGCGGCCGACTCACCTCCGACGTCGGGAGGAAGAAACCGTCGCGA
>JBFIZG010000037.1:0-16047 GCA_041604955.1 Gemmatimonadales bacterium
CGATGGCGACGAGCGGGCGGGCGGGGGGTTCGCGCGCCGGACTCGGGCCTGGCTCGTAGCCAGTTCCAAACCAGCTACACGCCGACCCCGCAACGACCACGAACACGGCGAGCGCGGGGGCCACCAACACACACCTTGGCATGGTCGCGGAACGTAAACACTGGCAATGGACTACGTCAATTTGGATCCGGTTGACCCCCTTTTTCAGCGGCTATAGATTGGCGAGCCTCCTCGACACTGGGGGCTATCCGGTGCATCGGCCCTCAATCACGCGGCTCGACCACACCCGAGGCAACGTCGCCTGTGAGCCTGTTTCGTCGCCGAAAACACACGCGTATGTCGGTATTCGGCAGTACCGACGTGGGACGCGCACGAAAGCACAACGAGGACAGCTTCCTCGTTGCAGACCTCACGCAACAAACGGCGACGCTCGGCCCGGACGTGCAAGAGCATGACGTCGGCAAGAAGGGATCGCTTTTTCTGGTGGCAGACGGCATGGGCGGGGCCGCAGCCGGAGAAGTGGCGAGCGCCATGGCCGCCGAGTCGATCTACAAGTATATGATCGCACACTGGGTCGAGGACTCGAAGACGGCCGGAGACCAATTTGCGAAACGGTTGCGTGAAGCGGTCGAAGGTTGCAACGCCGAGATCCACGAGCGTGCCAAAGAGCGGCCGGAACTCCGGGGGATGGGCACGACGGTCACCGTCGCGGGCGTGCTCGACGACTTTGTGTATCTGACGCAGGTCGGGGATTCCCGCGCCTATATGGTGCGAGACGGTGAAGCGATTCAGCTGACCAAGGACCAATCGCTCATGCAGCGGCTCGTCGACGCGGGAGAGATCACGGAGGCGGAAGCGGAACGGAGCGAGCGGCGCAACATCATTTTGCAGGCGCTCGGCCCTGAAGAACGCGTACGGGTCGATCTCACGTTCCAACCGATCCGGCGCGGCGATGCCGTCGTCATCTGCTCGGACGGACTCTCCGGACAGGTTTCGAAAGAGGAAATCGCCGACCGGGTGTCGCAGAACAAGGATTTGCCCGCGGTGTGCGACGACCTCATCGCGCTAGCAAACGAACGTGGTGGCCCCGACAACATCACCGTGATCGTGGCCCGCTTCGGTGGTGACGCCCTCAAACCGCCGAGCGATGGCGATGCGATCGGTCGACAGGTTTTTCCTCAAGGTGACGCGTCGGCCGCCACAGACCCGGTCGAGGCCATTGGAGGGCCACCTCCGTTGCCACAGGGCACGAAGTTGGTAGCGCTCACCGCGGCGGCCGCGCTGCTCGTCGTCGTCACGCTGGCACTCATCGCACGCATCGCGTAAGCCGCCTCACGGGGGCGTCATGTGCCCCAACACCCGGCGGCCGCGTGCCCCGGTCACCGAGGGAACGTTCCCGGGCTCGCCATGGATCGTGAGCCAACCCAGGTAGGCGAACGCCACCGCTTCCTTTGCGTCCCCGTCGAAAAACAACTCGTCAAACAGACTGAGGCGAGTGTCACCGAGTTCGCGGCGGAGCAGCGAGACCAATACCGGGTTTCGCGCTCCCCCGCCTGAAATCACGAGTTCCTCCACCGGTCCGGGGAGCCACTGGTTCACGGCTCGCGCGACCGCCCGACAGGAGACGAGGAGCGACGTCGCAGCACAGTCTCCCGTAGTGGCCTGCGGCTTGCGCGCGCGAACCCGTTCGATGAGCCGGGCCGCAAATTGATCGGCGAAGCGTTCGCGACCGGTACTCTTTGGCGGCGGCGTAGCAAAATACGAATCCTCCAGCAGCTCGTTCGCCACCTCTTCGGAAGCGCTGCCGGATGCCGCGAGTTGCCCGTCGCGGTCGAACGCGTGCCCCGTTTCCATCCGCACGATTGCATCACACACGGCGATCCCCGGCCCCGTGTCGAACGCCACGAGACCGTCGCACGATCCGAGTTGCGGCACCAGGGTCACGTTTGCCATGCCGCCGACATTGAGGAGCACCCGCGCGTGTTGCGGATGTCCAAACAGCATCGCGTCTGCGAGCGGAACCAACGGAGCTCCCTCTCCTCCCGCCGCAACGTCCCGGCTTCGAAAATCGCTGACGATCCGGACGCCGAGACGCTCGGCCAAGACCGCCGGGTCCCCCACTTGCAACGTTGCCCTCCGCGGCTCGTGCCACACCGTCAGACCGTGCGAGGCGCAAAACGCCAACGCGTCTGCCGGTGTGTCTAAACGCTCGAGAAGCGCCTGTGCGGCGTCGGCAAGCCAATGTCCGAGATCCACGTGAAGCCGTGCAACGCTGCGGGTGGTTCCCCGACTGATGACGTCGAGGATGGCAGCTCTGACCGGATCCGTAAAAGGCACGTTCTGATAGGCAACCAGCTCGACATCGTGGCTGCCGTCGAAGCGCACCAACGCCGCATCGATCCCATCGAGGGACGTCCCCGACATGAGCCCGATCGCGAGATCCGTCACGTCACGACGGGTGGCGGATCGCCCGCGACTGCCCGCACCAACCCGCCGGCGGCATCGAGGCGCCGCCTCGCCTCCGCCGCATCCACACCGCATCGCACCATGACGACCGCGACCTTGACCTGCCCGCCCGCCTCTGTGATCGCGCGGCGCGCGACATCTCTCGGCACCCCGCCCGCTTCGATGACGATCCGTTCCCCACGGTCACGCAGCTTGTCGCTGAGCGTCAGCAGATCCACCATGAGGTTACCGTACGCCTTCCCCGATCGCACCATCGCACCGGTCGTGATGGTGTTGAGGATGAGCTTGGTTGCGGTTCCCGCCTTGAGCCTCGTCGACCCTGTGAGGGCTTCCGGACCGACACGGGCCACGATTGTCTCAGTCAACGTCGTCGCAAGCGCCGCAGGCGGGTCGCTACAGGTCACCAACACCGCCGCCGCGCCCAGCTGTCGCGCGCGTTTCAGCGCGCCGCCGACATAGGGCGTCGTGCCGCTCGCCGCGATCCCGACAACGACGTCCCGCGCGGAGACGTCGTGATCGTCGACGGCCTTCGCACCGGCACGGACATCGTCTTCAGCGCCCTCCTGACTCCTGACGAGCGCATCCCGGCCGCCCGCGATCACACCGACAACCAAATCCGGCGACGAACCAAACGTGGGAGGACATTCGGCAGCATCCAGCACTCCGAGTCTCCCGCTCGTGCCCGCGCCGAAGTAGATCAGCCGGCCGCCGGTACGGAACGCCTCGCACACGAGTTCGATCGTGCGCGCGAGTTCCTCACGGGTCGCGTGAACCGCCTCCGGGATCGTCCGGTCTTCGGCGTTCAGGAGATCGACGATCTCCAGAGCCGACGCAACGTCGATCCCCACGGTTCGCGGGTTCCGACGTTCAGTCAGCCGCGGATCGAAAAATTCGGGCGTCGGCATGAGCGAGGTCGGCCATCCTCCTTCCCATTGAATCTCAGTTGGACGAGGATACAGCCTGTCGCGTTAGAGCCGTTCGCGCAAGAAGTCGGGTGTGATTCCCTGGAGCCAGTTGGCGAGAATGGCAAAGTACCCCGTCGCCAACAGCACGCCGACGAACACGAGGATCGCCCCGGAGATCTTCGTGATGAGCGGCATCAGTTGCCGGTACTTTTGGAACCAACCGATGAAGCGCTCGACAGCGAGCGCGGCGAGAATGAATGGGACGGCGAGACCCAACGAATATGTAAACAACAGAAGCAGCCCTTGGCCGAGACTTCCGCCAGGAGCCGTGTAGAGCAAGATGGAGCCGAGAATCGGACCGATGCACGGGGTCCACCCGGCCCCGAACGCCAATCCGACCAGAGTGCTCCCGAGGTATCCCATCGGTTTGTCTTGCAGATGGACTCGCCGCTCTCTGGCGAGCGAGCCCCATTGAAACGCCCCGAGCATGTAGAGCCCAAAGAATATGATGAGCGCCCCACCGGCCCGTTCGAGCCAGACCTGGTAGTGCGACAGAAGACGACCGACCGCTGTGGCTGTTGCGCCGAGCGCCATGAAAATGATGGTGAATCCGGCAATGAAGAACAGGGCGTGCGTGAGCGCGGTCCACCGGCGCTCGCCCAGTTCGTCGAACGAGAGGCCCGTGATGAAGCTGACATAGCTCGGGACGAGCGGAAGCACGCACGGGGAGAGGAAACTCAGCACTCCCGCAGAAAACGCAATCAGCAATCCAACCGATTCAACGCCGGTCATCAGACAATAAACGGCGGGACACGCCCGTCAGTTCCCATTCGAGACTCCGTGAAACGCGATGAGCTTGTACGCAAGCTTCGCCGCCAAGACATCCGGCGCGACGAGGTTCGGTAGGGGCGCCAGTTCGACAACATCACAGCCGACAACGTGTTTTTCCCGAAATACACGTTCTAACAGTTGCAGGGTGGGGTACCAGGCTCCACCACCCGGTTCCGGTGTTCCGGTCGACGGCATCAGTGACGGGTCGAAGTAATCGACGTCGAACGTGATGTACACGTGGTCTCCCAACGCCTCGAGCGTCCGCTCAATCCAGCCGTCGTGACCGAGTTCGTGACCAAACAGTGTCGGAATGCCGTGTGCACGCGCCAGCTCGCGCTCTTCCGCCGTGAGCGAACGGATCCCCACCGGCACGAGTTGCACCTTGTCATGGACCCGATGCATCACGCAGGCGTGAGAATACGGCGTACCTTCGTACTCTCGTCTGAGATCGGCGTGCGCATCCAGTTGAAGCACGGAAAGCGTGTTGGGCTGACGCCGCGCAGCATGCGCGAGGATGACCGGCCCCGAGATGCTGTGCTCTCCGCCCAGCATGACAACGAACTTTCCGGCATCGAGCAGCAGTTCGATGGCCGCCCCGAGCTGGGACATCGCCGCCTCCGGACCGGCGCCTGACAACATCAGCTCCGGCAGCGTGTACACACCTGCTCGATACGGTTCGCAATCGAGTTCGTGATCGTAGAGCTCGAGAAACCGAGACGCATGCAACATGGCGCGAGGTCCGAACCGTGTCCCGCCCATGTACGAGACCGTTGCTTCATACGGAACCGGCAAAACCACGGCTGAGGCCCGCTCGAACGATACTTCGGTCTCCGGCAGCCCGAGAAACGTTTCGGGTGGTCCCCAGGGCAGCGACTCGAGGCCCGCGGGCATTGTGGTCGTCGCGCCCCGATCACGGAACTCGTTCATGCCGAATACACCACCGCGCTGATGACGGTGACCCAATCAGACCCCTCGCGGCCCTCCGCGGTGCAACTGATGTTTCGCGTTTCCACGATCTCCCCCGAGAGACGCCACTCTTCACGCCGTTCGTCCCAGGCTTGGTCGGGATCGAACGGCACGCCGAGCACGGTTGCGAGCATGGATGCCGCCAGATCCTCAGCATAATCCCCTGCGGCCTGCTCTCGCATTCCGAACGCATGATGTTCCGAGATGTATCCGTAGTGACTCTGGTCGGCCGGAATCGCGAGTCCAATCGACGCAGTTGCCCGGCGCGACGGTTCGTTGGTCGCGGCTTCAGCGATCACCGCAAACACGATCTGGCCGGGACGCAAGTTCTTGGTTCCCTCACGCCGGGAAACGAGCTTGCAGTGCGGCGGCCAGATCGAGCTGACACGCACTATGTTGTATTGCGCGATCTTTGCTTCCCGAAGTGCCAACTCGAAGCTCGTCAGCTTTTCCCGATGCCGGCCCACACCTTTTGTCAAGAAGGCTTGGGTCGGCATGAACTGGTTCTGTTCCAACACCACTCACTCTCCTAGGTACGGCGGATGGACCGCGCCGAATCCACACGGCACGCAGCGCGTCGTGCCGCGCGGATGCCGTCACGGCTCAGGAAGATACCGACGGCGCGCCGTTCGGGTCCGAAGGATCCTGCTCATCGGGCGGGTACCAGAGGGCAGGCGAAATCGCGACCGGAGGCTCGGGCTCTCCGGCACGCCGCTGTACGCCGGCGATGACGTCCTGGAGCACGGCGGACGGACTCTCGCCGACTTGTTCGACGGCGAGCTTACATTCCCCGCGATCCCGTCCGCGCACCACGAGCATGTAGCTCGCTGTGTAGATGCGCCGACGCTCCGTTCCCGTGCGACCGGCCACGACCGCGACTCCCCACTCCCGATCCTCACGACGCACTGGCTGGAAGAGCCAGATACCATCGATCTCCTCGGGCGGGAGATGTTCGGCAAGCGCCTGCGCGACACGCATCCACCCGACGCCGACGCCGGGTTGCCGGAGCAGATCCAAAGGGGCTGGTATCGTCATCGCGGCGATCGGCGGATCAGAAACGCGTGAGTCACGTCAGATTCTCCCTTGGCGCATGGTTTTTGGCTGCTGCGTTCGACGATGGCAACGCCGGGATCGAGCGCCACAATCGTGCGCAACAAGATAGCCTTCCCTTGCTAGAGGAGCGATACCGGATCCCGATCAAACGTCACGCGAACCGCGGGCGACCCGGTGTGCGGAGCACGCCGTGCGGCGTATCGTACGACTCGATCCAGCAGCGCGCGATCGGATGATCGTAACGCGAGGTGCCAACGCCACCGCCGCTTGATTCTTGCGAGTGGCGCGGGCGCCGGACCGACCACGTCAACCGATCCGTCGGTTCGCGACGAAACCAGCCCTCGCACCCAGTCGGCGAGCGCGCACGCCGCGTCGGCCACGACGGTCTCTTTGACACCGCTGACGACGACATTGGTCAATCCCACGGTCGGCGGATACGGCGGATCCGTCCGGCTCTCCAGTTCCTGTGCTGCGAAGCCGCGATAGTCGTGTCGCGCCGCCGCCTGCAGGGCGTAATGGTCGGGAGTCCGCGTTTGCACGAAAACGCGGCCGCCCTCCGGTCCGCGGCCGGCCCGGCCCGCAACTTGGGCGATGAGTTGGAACGTACGCTCCGCTGCGCGAAAATCGGGAAGGTGCAGCGCCGTATCGGCGTCTACCACGCCGACGAGAGTCACTCCCGGGAAATCGAGCCCCTTCGAGATCATTTGCGTGCCAAGGAGAATGTCGACCTGCCGTTTCCCCACCGCGCCGAGGATTCGCTGGTGCGACCACTTTGCCGAAGTGGTGTCCGCATCCATGCGCGCCAGCCGCGCGTTCGGAAACCGTTGTGCCAGCCACTGCTCCAATTGCTGGGTGCCGACCCCCTTCGTGCGCTGCGTTTGACCGCCGCACTCGGCACAGACCTCGGGTACCGGCTCGTCAAAACCACAGTAGTGACAGCGGAGCCGATAGGGAGTGTGGTGAACGGTCACGGAGATACTGCAGTGCGGACATTCGCGTACATGCCCGCAGTCGGGACACTGCAGCAGCTGCGCGAATCCGCGTCGGTTGAGCAGGAGAATGATCTGATTCTGCGCCTCGAGCTCGGCGCGCACGGCATCATCGAGCGGCACCGACCACGGGAGGGCGCCCGATTCGGCCACGGACTGTTCGGCGCGCATGTCGACCAACACAACCGCCGGCAGTGGGCGGGCCTCGACGCGCTCCGGAAGCGACACCACTCGGAGCTGTCCCTGATTCGCCCAGGTCTCCAGCGATGGAGTCGCACTCCCAAGCACCACCCGCGCGCCTTCCAGTCGGGCTCGATGCAGCGCCACGTCTCGCGCATGGTATCGCGGCGACTCGCCGTGTTTGTAACTCGCATCGTGTTCCTCATCGACGATGATCGCCGCGAGGTCGCGAACCGGCGCAAACACGGCCGAACGGGCACCGACGGCGACGCGGCGCTGCCCGCTCGCCAAGCCACGCCATGCGTCGGCCCGTTCGCCATCCGAAAGACCGCTGTGCAACACCGCTACGGTGTCGCCAAACACGCCGCGAACCCGCGCAATGGTCTGTGGCGTCAACGAAATCTCCGGAACCAGCACGACGGCGCCGCGTCCCCGCTCGACCTCGGCCCGCACCGACTCTAGATAGACCAAGGTCTTGCCGCTCCCGGTCACGCCGAACAGCGTCGCCCCCCCTCCCGGCGGTGTTTCACTCAATTGGCGAATGGCGTCACGCTGTCCTTCTGTCGGCGTGATCGGCGCCGTCGGGCCGATGCCGGCAAACGGGTCGCGGAGACGTTCCCGCTGCTCGACACGGGCCACGCTGCGGGTCACCAACGCGTTCAATACTCCGGTCGAGAATCCGAGCTGCCGACGGAGATGGGTGTAGGACGCCTCGCCCCCGAGAGAATCGATCGCTTCAAAGGCCGCCCGTTGCCGTGCGGCGCGTCCAAACGTCCGCTCCCGCTCGAGGAGAGAGGGCAGCGGGGTCGTCAGCACGATCACGCGTTCACTCCCAACGCGAGGCCCGAGGCTGGGCGGCTCCGTTTCGAGCGATACTACCTCGAGACGCGCGAGACGCTGGAGCACATCCCACACCGGACGCCCGAGCCGTCGCTGCAGTGCGCTCGCGCTGGCGCGGCCTCCCATCCGGTCGAGCGCCATCACGACGTCCAGGCTCGCTCCCCGGGAGGCCGTCTCCGGACCGATGAGCGATGCCATGAGTCGCGACGCGCCCCACAGGGCCGACGGCAGCATTGCGCGGAGCGTGATCCCAATCGGCGTGACATAGTAGCGGGAGATCCACGCGCCAAGCTCGACAAGCCCTCCGGGCATCAGCGGCTGAGCGTCCGGCGCAAGCAACACCGATTTCAAGCCGTCGGTCTCGCCGGCCTCCACCCGGAGCACCACGCCCACGAGGGCCCGGGAGCGCACGGGCACCACCACGCGCGCGCCCGGCACCACCCGGTCCACCAAGGAAGCGGGCACGGCGTAGGCATACGGCTTGAGAGCGGGTACCGGGAGTGCGACGCGGCAGGTGGTGCCGCTCATGGGTTCTGCGTCGACCACTCTGCGAGCGTCACTTCGTTCCCTTCACGATCGAGAGATTGAGCACCCGATCAGCCGCGAGTTGCCGAACGACGCCCACGTCGTGACTCGCGACCGCGCGCGCGCCGGCCCAACCGCCGGCATGCCACCCCCGCGCGACCAGCGGCAAGAACCGATGCGACATCCACCCGCCACTCGGCAGCGCCTCCTCGACTTTCAAATCGGTCAGCTCGGCCGCCCGGAAGAACCCCTTCCACTCGACCGGCAATCGGGGTTCGAGCCCGAGCGCGCGCACCGCCTCCGCGCCCTCGTCATCGGGTTTCTCGAGCCACGACGGCACGACGGCAATCACGGAGCCTGACAACCGCGTGACGCGGGCCGCTTCCTGTATGGCGACGGCCCCATCTACCTCGGGGAGGTAGAGCATCTGGACGATGACCGTATCGAACACCCCGGCCGTATGCGGGAGGCTGGCGGGATCGGCGACCTGGAACGTCGCGAGTTTGGCCAGACCGGCGTCCCGCGCCGCGCGTTCGGCACGCTCGATGGCAGAGGCATCCGTGTCCACACCTTCGCAGCGATTGCCATACCGTTGGCACCACCAGAGCACGGAGCGCCCGGCGCCGCTGCCGACCCACAACACCTCATGATTCGGACCGGCATCCGCAAGTTGTGCGAGTCGCCGCTTGATGGGCAGCTCCACTTCCTTCCACGGCTGGAGCGCCGTCATGAGCCTGGTCGCGGAGAGCTTGACTGCCATGAGTGGCAAGTTACGGAGGGTCCGGGCTCAAGCAAGCGCCGCGACATGTGCCGCGGCGGCCTTGCGAATGCGCTCCGGGGCGTAGCCACCTTCGAGCATGGAGGCGATCGGAACGCCAATCGAGCGCCACGTAGTGACCAACGTCGCGTAATCGTCCGGCTCCAGGGTAAACCCAGCAAGTGGGTCGCCTGCCATCGCATCAAACCCGGCTGAAATGAGAATGAGGTCCGGCGTCCAGTCTTCGATTGCGAGGGACACCCCGTCGATCAGATCACTGACGTACGATGAACGCGGCCGCCCCGGCGGTCGCGGGATGTTGAAGATGTTCCCCACCCCGCGTTCCTCGGCTCGGCCAGTACCCGGATAGAGCGGCCACTGATGAAGCGACACGTAGCGAATACGCGCGTCCCGCTCGACGAGGTCTTGGGTCCCGTTACCGTGGTGGACATCCCAGTCGATGATCAACACCCGGTCCGCCCGCGCGCGCGTCAGCGCCCAGTGCGCTCCCACCACCACATTGTTGATCAGACAGAACCCCATTGCGCGGCCGTAGGTCGCGTGATGTCCGGGGGGCCGAATGGGCGCGAACGCCGGGCGGCCATCGAGCGCATGGCATGTCACGGCGACAGCGGCGCCCGCCGCATAGGTGGCCGCGCGGTAACTCTCCGAACTCAGCGCCGTGTCGGCATCGTACTGTCCGCCGCCACTGCTCGCCATATCGCGCAACTCGTCGAGGTACGACCCATCATGTACGGTCCTGAGAAAATCGTCTTCGACCGGATCGGCTTCATGCCATTCGAGCGTGACAGGGAAGTCGGCGTCGCGAAGCTCATCGAGGATCGCCTGGAGCCGGGCTGGAGACTCGGGGTGCCCGACGCCAGGTTCGTGCAACAACGACGTGGGATGCCAAACGATGTGAACGGTCATGGGGCCGGCGCGGCTGCGTCGAAACGCGATGTCAGCGAACCGGACGGCGCCGGGACGAGAGGACAATAAACGCCGCGTTGTTCGGAACGTTCAGCTCAGCCAGCGTGGCGTCTTCATCGATCACACGCGCACCACGAAACTTGACCTCGTAACGCGCCAACGAATCGAGCGAGCCCTGCGCACCCGCTACGGCCGCCTTCTTGAGACGCTGAACGGTCCACTCCGGCGACACCTCCAGCTCGATCGTGTCCCACACGTCTTCGACGCAGACTCTGACCCGGAGCGCCGTCTCAGTCGTCACGGGGTTTCGTCCTCCACCACCGGTAGCGTTGAAAAGAACCGCGCAATGGCCTGATCGTGCAGCAACGCCGACGCTCGAACGCGTGTGCCGCGTGGGTTCGCCAGCACGGCCATGGCGATTTCCTGCCCGCCCTGGCCGCGAAACGACGCAAACGTCGGTCCCTCCTTTTCCGGAAACGCACTGTAATGCGGAACGCGTTCGGCAAAAAACGTCTTTGCGCGCTTCAGCACCTCTTCACCCGGCAGGGTCGTAATCATCTCGTGCACCATTGCCGCTCATTGACCTCCGTTGCCAGCGTCTTCGTTTCGCCGATCGAAGATAATCGAGCGGCTCAGGGGATGCTCGGGGGTGGCCGGTCGTCAGGGGGCGCCACCACGCCGTGCGACCCAGCCAACCAGCGATTCGCCATGATCAGCACGACGAGCACCACGGCCCACTGGACAAGCACCGTGCCGACATTGGCTTCACGAATCGGGTGGAGCGAGCTCACGAGATCCTGGCCCCGCACCTGATACAACCACCAGACGAGCAACACGACCGCCTCCAACGGGACGATGACCCCGACGACGATCTCCCACCACTTGCCGACACGTATGTCCGAACCCTCATGGTTGAGCTCTTCTTCCCGGAACCGCCGAACGCCGTACGTCAACACGGCGATGGCGAAGAACAATCCGGCCATCATGAGGGCCACCCCCCACACAAAATCTTGGTTGTTGAGCACCCGGAGGGACACCGCGGACGGAAGACCGAGCAGAAAACCAGCGGCGCCCACGATGCGGATAGCCCGGGGGCGCTCGACGCCTGCGTCACGCAGGACACGTGTGGCAAGCTCGAGCATAGCGACGAGGCTCGTGAACGCGGCAAACGCGAGGGCCAGGAAGAACAGAATCATGAAGAACCCGCCGAACGGTACCCGGGCGAAGAGCTGCGGCATCCAGACAAATGTGAGCCCAGTATTGTCCGACGCGAAAATCGAGCTTTGCATGAGGTCCGCCGTCACGGGCTGACCGTTTTGGACGGCTTCGGCAAGTCCGGGATACGCGTTCAACGCCTCCGGTCGTGCGGCCAGGTTTGCGGCGAGTTCGGGAACCACGGAGAACACGGTGCACAGCACCATGACCCCGGCAAACAATGAGACGGTGTTGTTGGCCACCGGGAGGATAACGCCGTTCAGGGCCGTGTCTTCACCCGTCCGAAGGTAGGCGGCATAACACAACACCAGCCCCCAACCGGCGCCGGTATCCCAGGCGTTCTGTGTCAACGCGTGCAACCAGATCTCGGGTTCCTTGAGCGCCGCCCAATCGATCCCAAACAGATAGGCGAGGCCATCGGATGCGCCTGGCAACGTCACCGCCCGCACCGCCAGCACGACGACCAAGAGGAGCAACGCCGGCATCAGAATCCGCGCGACGCGTTCGATGGCGCGCACGCCGTGCGAGACGACGTAGACACCGAGACCGATCGCGAGACCGTGCGTCACCACCGGCCACCACGATTGGGTGTACCGTTGCCAGAATGCGCCCGGATCGCCGCCCGGAATTTCGCCGAGGATCGACGCCACCAAGTACCGAATCGTCCATCCCGCGACGACCGAGTAATAGAATAGGATCGCGGTCGCCACGAAGGCCACGAAGGCGCCCATCCACGCCCACCGGGGGCCCATGAGCCGAGCAAACGTCGCCACCGGCCCCATCCCCGTCTTCCGACCCGCGCCGAACTCCACCAGAATCAGCGGGATCGACCAGAGAAACAGGAAGACCAGCCACGCGACGATGAATTCGCCGCCGCCGTTTTGCGCGGCGATCCGCGGGAACCGCCAGATGTTGCCGGTCCCCACGGCCATCCCCAGCATCGCGAGCATCATCATCCAGCGCGACGAGAACGCTTCCTTCACGAGTGCCCCCTGGTATTCGTGGTCGCCGACTGGCGGACCCGCTCAGTTCATCAACGGTTCTAGTCGACGAAGGATTGGCTCAAACGAGAGCGGTTGTCCCGCGACTTGGAGCGCCAACGCATCGGCAGCGTCCGCTTGCCCGCGGTTCATGAGCGCATGAACGAATGCTCCCGCGGCCGGATTGCGAAACCAATCGTCATCGAATCGGTTCGTGAGCAGGTCGGCCATCGTGGCCTCGAGCTGCCATGCGCGGAGATAGCGCGCGGCGTAGAACCATGGGTCGACGTCGAGCAGACTATCCGATTCCGCATAGCGGAACAGGGTGGCCGAGGTCAACAGGTCGGCGTACAGAGCTCCGACGCGATCGAGGTCGCTGCGATGGAAGATGAGCTCATATGAGAGCTTTGCCGCATACCGACGCACCATGTACAGCTCGTTCACCCCGAGCTCGAACGTGAGATCGCGTCGGGCCGTCGCGGAGAGGTCCGTGTATCGCGCCAGCCACGCCGGAAGCAGTGTGAGATGATCCCACAACATGGCGAACCCCTCCGTCACGGAGTTGTCACCGAGCCAGCGGGACGCAAACGAGAGGTCCTTCGCCACCGATGCAAAGTGCATGGCATGGCCCAGCTCGTGCCAGAACGTCCGATAGTCGGTGTGTCCCCCTTGCGGACGCAGGACCAGGTACACTTCGTCGGGGACCCGAACGGGCGCACAAAACGCGCGTGGTTGTTTGCCGGCGCGCTCTTCCGTGTCGAACCGCACCCGACCATCTTGCGCCGGATCGAGACCCAGTTCGTTCATTTGCCGGGTGGCCGTGCTCATCAGGCGGTCCGGCAAGAACGCCCCGTCGAATCGATCGGCGCGAAACGTCCACGCCACGTCCGCACGGACGAGATCTCCGGGCCCGCACCCCAGCCGCCGCCTCGCGAGCTGCTCGAGCCCCGTCGCATACATGTCCGCGCTCGTCTCGAGAAACGACTGCGCGGCGCGCCCGAGCGCGTCTAAATCGATACCCGAGAGGGCGGACACGCCGGCAACGTAGTCGTCGTATCCGTGCGATCGGACGAGATCGTGTTCCAACCCAAACCGGTCCTTCCGGAGCGGATTCAAATTGGCGGCGGCGAGCCGACCCCGCGCTCGATCCAGCGCCGCGCGATACTCGCGTTCTTTGGTGTTCGCCAAGCGGATGGGAACTTCGAGATACGGGAGTTCCTGCCCTTCCACCGTCACCGTTGCCGCCTGCTCCCAGCGTACCTGCCGTTCTTCGAACGGCGCGACCGCGCGACCCACCCTGACACCGATCACCCACTCCAGTAGTTCGCGCGACCCACTCGCTCGGGCCGACTCGAGTGCCTCATCGCTCTGGAGAACGTCGAATCGTTCGTAGATCTCTTGGAACGACGGTTCGAGCTTCAGACCGGCACCGACGAGATAGTGCTCGCGGCCAAGCGCTTCATGCATCGCTTCTCCCGCAGCGACCAGGTCCGCGATCTCCATTACAACAGCCGCTCCGCGAGATATTGTCCGAGCTGGTCGGCCGAAACGCGATCTTGTGCCAGCGTATCGCGGTCGCGAACCGTCACCGTGTGATCCTCCAGACTCTGCCCGTCGATGGTGACGCCGAACGGAGTCCCGGCCTCATCTTGCCGGCGGTACCGACGCCCGATGGACCCGCCGTCGTCATAGAATACCGGCATACGGTTGCGCAGATCCTCATAGATCCGCCGCGCGAGTTCGCGCATCCCGTCTTTCTTCACTAGCGGAAACACACCAGCCTTGATGGGAGCAATCGCCGGATCCAGTCGCATGAGCACGCGCGACTCGCCTTCAACCACATCCTCCGTATACGCGTCGACCAACGTTACCAACGCGAGACGGTCGGCCCCCAGGGATGTCTCGACGACATAGGGGATGTATCGCGCTTTGCTCACAGGGTCCACGTGATGCAGGTTCTTCCCCGAATGCTCTTGGTGCCGGCCGAGGTCGAAATCGGTGCGATTGTGAATTCCTTCGAATTCCTGCCACCCAAACGGAAACTCGTACTCGATGTCGTAGGCCGCCTTCGCGTAGTGCGCGAGCTCGTCCGCGCCATGCTCGTGGAACCGAAGCTTGTCTTTGCTGATTCCCAGTTCCTGATGCCACGCCATGCGCCGCTCCCGCCATTCCTCGAACCACCGATCGTCTTCGCCGGGGGCCACGAAGAACTGCATCTCCATCTGTTCGAATTCTCGAGTTCGGAAAATGAAGTTTCCCGGAGTGATTTCGTTACGAAACGCCTTACCGATTTGGGCAATGCCAAACGGGAGCTTTTGACGTGAGGACTGGAGGACATTGAGGTAGTTGACGTAAATCCCCTGCGCGGTTTCCGGTCTCAGGTAGACCACCGATGCATCGTCTTCGACAGGCCCCATGAACGTCTTGAACATGAGGTTGAACATGCGCGGTGCGGTGAGCGACCCCTTGTTCCCACACACCGGACATTGCGCATCGGGCTCACCAGGCTCGCCGCGGATGCGGTCGTCATCCGCCCGAAACCGGTTTTTGCACACCTTGCAGTCGACCAGGGGATCGGTAAACCCGGACACGTGCCCTGACGCCTCCCACACCTTGGGGTGCATGAGGATCGCGGCGTCCAAGCCCTCGATATCGTCTCGCTCGTGCACCATCGACCGCCACCATCGCTCCTTCAGGTTCTTCTTTAGCTCGACGCCAAGTGGTCCGTAGTCCCACACGGAGCCGACTCCTCCGTAGATCTCGGACGATTGGAACACGAATCCCCGACGCTTCGCGAGCGATACGAGCTTATCCATCAATGAAGTATCGGCCATACTTTCTCGGGTTCATTTGATTGCAACACGGTACAAAAACGGCGTCGCAAAGTTAGAGACGGCTCAGCGGGGCAGCAAGCGAAGCACGCGAGCCACCGCTGCTGCCGTGCGCGTCTCGAGCGTCGCGCGGGTCCACCGGCCTCTGCCGCTCTCCACGTGAACGTCATCAGGCGCTGACCGAACCGACGGCGCTACCAGCACGACGGGAATCCGAGCACTACGCGCCGCCTGGACGACTTCCCCCGTCAGCTTGCCATCCAAGGATGTCGCGTCAAAGGCCCCCTCACCGGTGACCACGAGGTCCGCGACACCAAGCGATTCCGAAAACGGAAGGCGTTCGAGCACCCACTTGGCGCCGGGGACCAGCATCCCTCCGCCGAAGAAGAGGATCCCGAAACCGAGCCCCCCCGCGGCCCCGGCCCCCGGTTGCTCGGCCAAGTCCGGCTGTCCCGCTCGGGCCGCCAGCTCGGCTAGACGATCCAGCCCCCTCGACAGCCGCGCTTCGGCCTCCTCAGACGCCCCCTTTTGACGAGCGTACACCCGGGCACCCTCCGGCCCCGTGAGAGGGTTGGTGAC
>JBFIZG010000038.1:0-15854 GCA_041604955.1 Gemmatimonadales bacterium
CTCACGTCGGCCGGGCAGAGCGCCGTCGCCGTCATTCCGTTCCCCGAGGACTTTCGCCAGGCGCCCTTCGGGATGCTCACGACGCCGGGCCGGATCGTATCCCGCACCCGTGCCTCACACACGACGTCGCCGAGGTCATTGAACACCCGCACGCGGTCCCCGTTTGCGATTCCGCGCGTAGCTGCATCGGTTGGGTGCATCAGCACCCGCAACGACTCCAGGTTGAATTCGCCCAACGTGCTGCTGATGAGCTTCGACGTCGCCGGGCTGATCAAGCCGAGTGGATACTCGTTCGACGCCGGCTTGAACTCGTAGGCCGCCGTGCCCAAGGCTTCGGGTCTCAAGTGCACCTTTCCGTCCGGCGTACGGGGATGCACGGTTTCGAACTGGACCGGCGTCTCACCGGGGAACGAGTAGCGTTGAACGCCTCCGCGCTTCAGCACAGAAGGATCTGCAGGGTGACCGTTCAACGTGAGGTTTTTGACGGCCTCGTCGAACGCGGTCTCGGAACTCCATTGAAACGCGGGATCCTGGAATCCCATGGCGCGCCCGAGGGCCGCAAAGACGTCGGGATTGGAGCGTGCCTCGCCCATGGCCGGCAGCACGGGCCGGACGCCGCCAACGACGTAACTCCCGTAACCGGCTCGGACATCGTGATGCTCCAAGAATGTCGTTGCGGGAAGGAGAATGTCGGCGTACGGCGCGGAGTCAGTCAAAACCTGGTCGAAGACAACCGTGAACAGGTCTTCCCGGCCGAGACCTTTTAACACCGTGTTTTGATCGGGAACCGTGGCGGCGGGGTTGCAGTTGTACACGAACAGCGCCTTGACCGGAGGGTCGAAGTCTCCAGTCAACACGGCCCCTAACTCGGTCATGTTGATCGTGCGCGTCCCCGACTCGGGCACCTCGAACAGACGGTCGCGATCGAACGACGCCGCAGCTTTGTTACTGAGGGTGTACCCCCCGCCCCGCACGCCAAACTTCCCGAGGAGCGCGGGCATGGCGAGGATCGCCGCAATCGCGTGCCCGCCGTTTCGATTCCGCTCGGGCCCCCAACCACAGCGGATGACAGCCGGTGACGCCTCCGCATATACCGTCGCCAACCGTTCGATGTCGCTCGCGGGTACGCCCGATTCGCCGGCGGCGCGCTCCAGCGACCACTCCGCGACCCGGTCCAGAATCGTCTCCACACCGACTGCTTGGCCGGCGAGAAACTCCCGATCCAGCAGTCCTCGTTCCCGCCACAGATTGATCATGGCGAGCGCGACAACCAGGTCCGTCCCCGGCCGGACGGGCAAGTGGAGATCGACGACTCCGTCTGACAGCCTCTGGATCGGGTCGACGCTCGCGATGAACGCCCCGTTCTGTCTGGCGCGATGCAAGATGGGCATCAAGTGAATGTTTGACGCCCGCGGGTTCGCTCCCCAAACGACAATGCAGGAGGCATGCGTGTAATCCGCGAACGCCACGCCCGGCATCTTGCCGTACATTCCCATTGCCACGGCCCCAGTAGGCGCAGCGCAGATCGTCTTGTCGAGCTTGGACGCACCCAGGCGCGCAAAGTAGAGATCGTCGATAAAACTGTCGGTGAGATAGCCGTTCGACCCGCCGTAGTTGTAGGGCAGAATCGCCTCTCCGCCCCACTCGCCGATGATCAGCTTCAACCGGTGCGTGATCTCGCCAATCGCCGCGTCCCAACCGATCGGAACAAACTCGCCAGCGCCCGTTCCAGCCCCCGTCCCCGCCCCCTTTTTTCCCACCCGAATCATGGGTTTGAGCAGACGATCCGCATGATACAGACGGCGCGGAAAACGGGCGACCTTGGAACAGATGAACCCATCGGTGTCCGGGTGATCGCTCCCGGCAGAAATACTCCGGATCGTTCCGTTCTCACGAACCACGTCGAGGACACACGTATCGGGGCAGTCCATTGGGCACGTGGTATGGAGCGTGTGCGTACTCACCTATCCTCCCCACTCGGCATCAGCGTGACTCCGCGGTGGAAAAAATACGAGAATCGAAAGATCCTCGGTGATCGTGTGGAACCGTGGTAAGAAGCGCTTCATCGAGACTCCAACACGACGAGACACAGACGAGTCGGAACCTCACAATATGCAAAGGGGTGGAGCCGTTGGCGACCCCACCCCGCGTGCAGTCGGACGCACCGCGAGCGCGTTACGGCACATTCACCCGGACGTTCTGCCGCACATTCACCCGGACGTTCTGCCGGACGTTCTCTCGCACTTCCCGACGAATCTCGTCCCGTAGCTCACGAAGATGATTCATCTCCGCCCGAAACTCGTCCTTGAGTTGCAAGCACTCACCGCTCCCGTCCCAGTTGTCACACGGATGGTGACGGCGTTGAATGAACAGCGGTGCTTCCCGATCCATGTCGGTGAAGATCATGCTGCCAAACGGGACCAGGTTCTCGGCATGGTTGTCACAGGTGACGACCCGCTTGAGCACCTTCATGACCCCGGGACCTTCGATCGTCTCGAAAACATCGGGGTCGATGTAGAGCTGACAGTCGTCGAACGCCCCGACGATCGATTCGTCCACGCCATCGACGACGAAACGAAGACTGTCGACCGCTCCGGGCGCGTCCCTGAGCACCACCACTTGGGAGAGCTTTCCGACGGGCTCGCCACCGATGTGGAGGTTCGAGACCACCGGAATACCCGAGACGTTCATCGTCACCGGCTGGGCGCTGTGCTGGAGACTATCCGACCACGCATCGATCTGCTCGATCATGGCCGAGCCCTTCCGGACTCCCCAGGCGACCCCCAACCCCACCACGAGGATGAGCGGTGCACCCACGGCAACCAATAATCTGCGGACGTTCATAACAGCAACCTCGTTGATTCACGAACTCTGTGGCGCTAGTCGGCCCTACGGGAGCCACTCGAAAATGGTTTCGGAGCACGCAGGGATAGGACCGTCGGATTCAGTCCGAAGCCCCAAACCGAGCCGCGGCCGGTCATGGGAGGGCTGGTAAGTCTTACACGGTGAAAGCGCCGAACAATCTCTTGATTCTATTGTATTTACGCAGCAGGCCGGTCCCAGTGCGCCACCTCGAATCCCAACGCGAGGCGGTTGGCCTCGCTTCAGAGACCAGCCACCCCAATCCGCCTGAAACCGCCCATGTCACGCCATCGTAATGTGCGATGACCCCAACCTCGGCTATCAGGAGCTCCACCATGCCCATCGCGCGCGCCGCCACCGTCTGTTGTCTTTTCGCGCTCACGACCATAGCGACCGCCCAGGCCCAACGATCCGACGTGTTGTACGCGCGGGTGACCACCGCAAACAACCAGGTCTACGAGGGCTTCGTTCGCTGGGATCAAAACGAGGGGAGCGCGTACGACATTCTGAACGCCGACAAGGAAGTCCCCCAGCAAAACGTCGTCGATGGCGAGGAGTTGGGTGGACGCCACTACGATCACTGCGAGGAGGGACTGCACATTCGATGGGGTCACGTGGCGTGGCATGACGGGTGTGGATCGGGTCGGGCACAGGGAAACATACGGTTCGGGCACATTCAGCGTCTCGACGTCGTCAACCGGCGCGACGCGCGTGTCACACTCAGCTCAGGCGAGACACTCCTTCTGTATTCCAACTCCACCGATCTCGGCCGGACCAACCGGGGCATACTCGTCGATGACGCAGAGGGTGTCGAGGAGTTGGATTGGAACGACATCGAGACGATCGAGTTCCTGCCACCCACCGCGAATCGCGTCCCGGCATTTGGCGAACGCCTGTACGGAACGCTCTCGACGCGGGATGGCGCGGAGTTTACCGGATACGTCACGTGGGACATGGACGAGATCTTCGGGGCCGATACACTCGACGGGCGAAACGGCGACGGCGACCACGAGATCCCGTTCGAGACCATCGAATCGATCGCTCGCGGGAGTTCCAGTTCCTCGATCGTCACCCTCCGCTCCGGCGAACAACTGACGCTCCGCGGCTCCAACGATGTCAACAGCGACAACCGCGATATTGCCGTGGCGGATGCCGGGTTTGGACAGGTACGGTTGGACTGGGACGAGTTTCGAGAGGTGCGGTTCTTTTCCCCACCCAGCGAGTCACCCGTGTTCCCAAGCGTGCGGCAACTCCGGGGTACGGTGTTCACCACCGACGGTCATGAATACAGCGGGAGCATCCGCTGGGACAACGACGAAGAATTCTCGTGGGAGCACCTCGACGGACGAAACGGCGGACTCGACTTCGACATCGAGTTCGGATTGATACGGTCCATCGAACGGCTCTCCGGAAGCGCGGCCAGGGTCACAGTGCTCGACGGGCGGAGTTTCGATCTCTCGGGTTCCACCGACGTGGACGCCGACAACCGCGGCGTGGTCGTAACGCTCGGTGACGGAACAATGGTGCTGGTCGATTGGGACAAGTTCGAGCGAGTGGAATTTGAGCGATAGGCGCTTCTTCGAAGCGCCATTGCAGATCAGTGATTGCAGATTGGTGATTTCAGATTGAATCGATCGCTGTCGCGGGTGAATCCGCAGCACGGTAGATGTGGGTAACCTGAGAACCCGCGTCGCTTTCTCGCGGCTCAAGCCGCGGCTCGGCTGCCGTCGCTGAAGCGACGTACCCTTTGCTCGTCTTTCCGTCTATCCGTCTTCCCGTCTTTCCGTCATTCCGTCATTCCGTCATTCCGTCATTCCGTCAAAAAACACTCTCCCGTGCCACGACTCTCGCGCCGGCACTTCCCACTTCCCTCCACGCACGGCGCCAACTGACTGAACCGTATTATCGAATACGATGGTGTCCGACTGCACGCCGCCGCGCTGGGCCATCTCCCGGAATTCCTGTCGGGTTGCGCAACGCACAGTCCCCCCGTCGCGATACCAGACCGGCGCGTTATCGGTCATCGTGACACCAAGCTCTTGTTCGAGACCTCGCACCTGATGGACCAACGCATCGATTGAACACCCTGACGCGTCGGTCGCCACCTCATCGACCGCAACCAACAGAAATCGATCGTGCCGTAGCTCGCGCGCGCAGGTGAGCGGCTGTCCGTGCGCTCGCCAGGTGTCCAGGAATGCATCCACCGTTTGGACCAGCGCGTCTTGTTGTGCCATACTCAGTGTCTCCGACGCCGCAAATGTCCAGAGTCGAGCGGTGTCGGGCAGATCTTCGAACGGGACTTTCGGCATGTCCTTACCTTCGTTGCGAGTATATGTACCCTGTTCTAAATGTAACGGTTTGCGGCCCAACAGCACTCCTGGCCTCGCGTCCGCACACCTCATATCGTTACTTGAACGGCCCTGCGTCGCTCGGCGATCGGAGACGCTGTGAACCACTCTCGAACTGAAGCACGCCTGAATAACCTCACCGTTCCGCGAACGGCGCGGTACGCCACCCTGGGACCGGTCGATGGCGCTGTGGACCAGGTGTGGTTTGTGTTTCACGGCTACGGGCAGTTGGCGCACGATTTTCTCGCGCCGTTTCGGGTGTTGGACGACGGGTCTCGACTCATCGTGGCGCCCGAAGGTCTGTCGCGGTTCTACGTCGAAAACCCCAATGGCGGTCCGCAGCACCAACCCGTTGGCGCTTCGTGGATGACCCGGGAGGGTCGGACGAGCGAGATCGACGACTACGTGCGGTATCTCGATCTGTTATACCAAGACGTGTGCACCCGACTCGACGGCGAGCCGACGTCGGTCCACCTGTTGGGCTTCTCGCAGGGCGCGGCCACTGCTTCGCGTTGGGCCGTCTACGGTACGGGTCGAGTGGATCGTCTGATCCTCTGGGCCGGGCTCATTCCTCCGGATTTGGACGCGGCCCGAGCCAGGTCGCGGCTTGGCGGGGTGCCGTTCGTGGTGGTGGCAGGTAACAGCGATCCCTACATCACCCGAGAGGCATGGGCCGAACACGCCGCGTCGTGCAAACGGTTGGGACTCGAACCGGAACTGATCGGGTTCGACGGTGCGCATCGCCTGAGCAAGACGGTCTTGAGCGACCTCGCGGGAGCGGGAGCCGCATGACAGCGCGGCTGATCTTTCTCACGGGCAGTCGCGCGGGGACTGCCGTCGACTTGACCGACCCGATCGTGTCGTTGGGTCGTCAGTCGGACCGGACCATCGTCTTCCCTCCCCATGATGTCTTGGTGTCTGCGGTTCACGCCACGATCGCGTATGGCGACGGGCAGTATGTCCTGACGGACGACGAGAGCCGGAACGGGACGTTTGTTGGCACCGATCGCATAGCCCATCACGTACTTCAAGACGGGGACCTCATTCAACTCGGGCCGGGTGGACCAGCCGCCAAGTTCGTGATCGAGACCGAGGCGGGGTTGGCACGAACACTCGACCCGGCCGACCTCGAGCGCGCCAAGCGTCTGATCGAAGCCACGAGACGGCAGGTCGCCGATGCAACGCGCGTGGCGGATTCTCCCGGCGACCTCTCGTCGACACGCGAGATGGTGGCCGAAACCGACAGGCGGACCCGCAGCACACGTCGCAACCTGCTCGGCGTGACCGGTTTGGTGCTCCTCGCCGTTGCCAGCGGGTTCGTATGGCAGCAGAGAAACCGCGCGAAACTGGAGTCCGCGCTTTCCGAGCTTTCCTTTGCGCTCGCATCGGAACGGGATTCCCGTTCTGCGCTGGAACAAGAGGTCATCGCAATCCAGGGTCTGGCGGACTCCCTGCAACGGGTGGTGGACGAGGGCGATCGGTTCGCAGCCGGCGGACGGATCGACCCGAAGGTCATCCGCGAATACAGCCGAAGTGTCGCACTGATCGTCTTCGCGTATGGATATGGGAGACCGAACAGCAACGAATTGCTCCGGTATCAGACGGCCTCGCGAGACGAGGCAGAGCGTCAAGCCGCGGGAATCGGGTTCGGCGGCTCCGGCCCTCCGCTCCGACGCGAGGGCACGGCAACCGGGTTTCTCGTTGATTCGGCCGGCTATCTCCTGACCAATCGCCATGTCGCCGTCCCGTGGTCCAACGACGACGAGTTGGCGGCGATGCGGTCCCGCGGACTGGCCGTGATCGGCCGGGTGCTCGAGCTCCGTGTCTACTTCCCGCCGGGGACCCGTTCGTTCCCGGCGGTGGTCGAGAACGTCTCCGCCGACGCGGACGTCGCCATCATCCGCGTGCTCGGCGCCGGGCCGCTTGCGCCGGTGCTGCCACTCGCTCCGGCGTCGACACCGACACCCGGGGATCAGCTGCTCCTCATCGGGTATCCCACGGGCGTCCACAATCTTCTGTTCAGAGTGGACTCGACGGAGCGGACCCGCATTTTGAATCGCGCCGGCACCAACCTCACGCAACTCATCGGCCAACTGTCGGAACGGCGTCTCATCCAGCCACTCATCACGATCGGCACGGTGAGTGACGTGACGACCAACGAGCTGATCCACACAGCGGAAACGACGGTTGGTGGGAGCGGCGGACCGTTGATCGATGTGGAGGAACGAGTGGTTGCCGTGCACTATGCCAGCGTCCGGTCGCCCTCACCAGGCGACCCGTTTCGAACGCAGCGCGGTGTTC
This sequence comes from Gemmatimonadales bacterium, assembly GCA_041604955.1. Taxonomy (GTDB): domain Bacteria; phylum Gemmatimonadota; class Gemmatimonadetes; order Gemmatimonadales; family GWC2-71-9; genus JBFHWR01. The sequence continues at coordinate 7,512 of JBFIZG010000038.1, forward strand.
CCATTCGATTTGCGGTGCAACTCGCTCCAATCCCGATCGGAGTCTCGCGGTGAGCGCGACCGACAGTGCGTCGCACATCGGTGCGCCGAGAATTCTCTTGGCCGACGCCGACGCTTTCTTCGTGAGCGTCGCGCGGCTCGAGGACCCCGACGGTGTCGGCAAGGAGCCCCTCCTGATTGTCGGTGGGTCCGCAAAAGGACGGGGCGTCGTGACCTCCGCTTCGTACGCGACGCGAGAATACGGTGTCCGGTCGGGCATGCCCACCGCCCGCGCCCTCAAGCTCTGTCCAAACGCCGTGAGCATTCCGGTTCCCGGGAGCGCGTGTCGGCAAAAGAGCCGCGACATCAAACGCGTGCTCGAGCGATACACTCCCGTCGTCGGCGCGGCATCGATCGACGAGTGGTACTTGGACATGACCGGGACCGAAGAGCTCTACCATCACGAGCCCCTGGCACGAACGGCCGCGCGTATCCGCGCCGACGTTCTCGAGCAGACCGGGATACCGGTCTCGATCGGCGGCGGCACCTCGAGACTCATCGCCAAGCTCGCGGCCAAACGCGCCAAGCCGCATCGACACGCTCCCCTCGACGGCGTGTGCGTGATCCTCCCCGGCCAGGAACAGACGTTTCTCGCCGAACACCAGCTGGTAGATATCCCCGGGGTGGGTCCGAAATTCGCCGAACGCCTCGCCCGCCGGGGACTGCGATCGGTGGTCGACGCGCTGGAATACGATGAGGACACGCTCAAGCGTTGGTTTGGCGAACGGACCGGATCGTGGCTGTACGCGCGCATCCGCGGGGCAAGCACCACGGTGGTCTCGAACGATCCCGGCCGAAAATCGATGAGTCGGGAGACGACGTTCTCCATAGACTTGCACGCGGATGAGGATCTGGAGCGGGAGATCCTCCGGCTCGCGGCGCGGGTCGCAAGTGACTTGCGGTCGGAGAACCTTCGCACGCGCACCGTCACGGTCAAGTTTCGCGACCCGGACTTCACGACGCGCCAAGCGAGCCGAACGCTGCCACGAGCGGTTGACGCCGACAAGCCCATCTTGGTGGCCGCGAAATCGCTGCTCCGGAAGCTCCGGAAGGAGCGAAAAACGGGCGCCCGCCTCCTCGGGGTGGCGCTCTCGAACCTCGAGTCTCCTGGGGAGCGCCCGCCCCAACTTTCCCTATTCGATCGTGGAGGCCTGGACGCGCTGGAAAACGACCGTGACCGAACCCTGGCCCAGACACTGGACAGGGTGAACCAGCGCTTCGGCGGCGGGCATCTCAAGCGGGCGAGCGAGGTGAAGCGACATCGGTGAGTTCTCCCTACCAGGACACCCGTCTCGAAAATTGGACGAAAACGGGGCTGGTTGGAAATCGTTAACTTATTGATTTACAAGATGTTACGGGGTGGCACATATCTGGCTATATTGAAGGAGCGGGACGACGAAGTCCCTCCCGCGTCTCACGGAGGTCGTCATGTTGACAACAGCACTGCTCTCGCTTGTCGCCGCCACCGGGTCCGTCGGTGCAACCGGATCGGCCCTCACCACGCAAGATTACGATCCCCCCGTCAGAGTCTGGCTCAACAAACGCGACGCCCGCATGGGCGAAGAGGTCAGCGCGTATATCGAGACCGAGACGGATGGATACGTGGTGGTGTTGCATGCCGAGCCGGACGGCCGCGTGCGGGTGCTGTTCCCGATTGACCCTCGATACGACAACTATGTGCGGGGAGACGACAAGATCGAGATCCGCGGCCGGGGCGACCGGCGGACGTTTAGAGTGTATGCGGCCGAGGGCGTGGGCCAGGTCTATGCGGCATACTCCCGAGACCCGTTCGATTTCTCCGGTTTCGTGCGTGGCGACCACTGGGATTACTCGATTCCGGACCTGTGGCGTGTCGTGGACGATGCCGAGGCTGAATTGACTGACATCGTCCACCAGATGGCGTCCGGTTCCTACTTCGACTACGACCTGGTCGGCTACGACGTGTATCGGACCTACGCCTATACTGGTTCGCGCGTATCCGTTGGGCTGCACGTCGGCTCGTACCCTCGCCCATTCGGGTATCACTACGGGTACGGATTCAGTTGCAGTCGTTGGGGTCTTCGGGTGGGAGCGTTCTCGTACCGTTCGGGCTGCTACGACCCCTTCTACTACGATCCGTTCTACTACGGCTCGTATTACGACCCGTTCTACTACGATCCGTTTTTCTACGATCCGTTCTATTACCGCTCGGTCTACTACCGCCCGTACTACTATCGGCCGACTGTCGTTTATGTGGGCGGGGTGAGAGCCGGGCGCGGGCGGATCATCGAGCGCTACACGTTCAAGTCCCCAGACGAGCGGTTTAGGACGACGGACACCCGCCGGCGGCTCCTTGGCGAGAACACCGCCAACCGACGGATTCCGACGGTTTCCTCGGGACGGGTAGCCGTGTCGTCGACCCGTCAGAACGAACTGTCGACTCGGCGGCGGGTTGCGCCGACCGGCACGCAGTCTGTCACCACCAGACGGAAAACGCCCGTCAACATCAACCGGCGCGGCGTAACGGAGCAGGCGGAGAAAGGGCTTATTGGGACGGCGACCGACCGGCGGAGAACTCCAACCGTGCGAAGCAACGGACAAAGCGAGCGTCGCACGCCTGAGGCGACGACCACTGACCGACGCCGCGCGCCAACGAATAGCGCCAGTCCCGCGGACTCACGGACGCCGACCCGGGCCGTGAAACCCGAGACGCCGTCCTCGCGGCGGGCAACGCCTACGCGCACGCCGACTCGCAGCGCAACTCCCGCGCGAACGCCGACACGCCGAGCGACGCCCACGACGCGCACCGCGAAACCGAGCACGCCGCGCCGGGCGACCGTGGAACGGTCGAGCGTTCGGGTAACCCGACCGACGTCTCGCGCTCCCTCGCGGAGTGCGCGGCCGTCGACGAGTTCGAGCCGACGCCCGACGGTAAGCAAGCCATCCAGTTCGAGTCGGCGCCCGACGGCGAGCAAGCCATCCAGTTCGAGCCGGCGTCCGACGGTCAGTAGGCCGTCGAGTTCGAGTCGGCGCCCAGCGGTCAGCAGGCCATCCAGTTCGAGCCGGCGCCCAGCGGTCAGCAAACCATCCAGTTCGAGCCGGCGCCCGGCGGTGAGTCGTTCCTCGACCTCGCGGAGCCGGCCGGCTGCACGTCCTGCTCGGAGCGCGCCGAGCAGGAGCAGCGCCTCACGGTCGAGCGGATCGAGTCGGCGCTCAACGCCGCAGCGCTCGAGCAGCAGCCGACGGAAGCCGTAGCGAGATCAGCAAACTGACAACAAGCACCCGAGCGGTCCCGATCGCTCGGGTGTTTTTTTTTGGATAGGTGCTAGGTGTTAGGTGTTAGGTGCTAGGTGATGACTGATCGGGCTTCGAACCTGGCTTCGGGGGCATTTACTTCCTCAAAGAACTTGACAACTATGTCGACCCGATACCCAACACCCAACACCCAACACCTAACACCTAACACCTAACACCTAACACCTAAAACACCTATCACCTGCTTTTCAACCCACACCACGGACAATAATTCCAGAACTCCGCCAGCACGCCCCAGCCGCAGCGGGCGCATTTGTCACGCGTTTCTCCCACCTTCCACGCGCGAGTCACCTTGGTCCGGCACCAGGGGCAATACCGCATGAACGGCATCAGATCCCGGCGCCCACACGATGGATTGCGGCACTTGGCCTCGTAGCGGACATCCGTATACTCTCGCGACGCCGGTTCGACGCTCGGGCCGTAGCACCAGGCGCAAAACCGCCAGTCGGACTTCATACCCCGACCGCACCGGCGGCAGCGTTCCGGAAACTTCACAGGTCCCCGGTAGACGCGTCGGCGGGAGCCACACCAGGGGCAGTGCTGCATCGACGGCGCAATGGGACCGTGACATCGGTCGCACGCGGATCGCACATCGAGCGTCTTGCCGAAGCGCCGTTTGAACTCGCGCAGCCGAATGGTCTTCCAGTCCGGACGCGACTTCGCCCGTTTGCGCTGAGGCGGCCGTCGCTGTGCGCGCTTTTTGACTCGCTCGAACGCGGTCCGCATCTGAATCGCGTCCTTGTATCGACGATGTTCCGAAACCTCCATCGCCCGTCTCAGGAACGCGATGAAATCCGGGCTTACCTTTTCCTTGAGACGGTCGAACCCCGGCAGGGGCCATTCATAGGGCCATTCGGGGAGCCGGCCTGCGAACATGCGATACAACACCAGCCCTGCCGCGAACACGTCCGAGCGGAGCGTCGGCTTGCCCATGGCCTGCTCCGGCGCCAGATACCCGACGGTGCCGGTTCCCGAACCCGTCTGCGCGCGCGTTCGGAGGGCAACCTTGGCAATGCCAAAATCGGTCAATCGGACACGGTTTCCGTGAAACAGAATGATGTTTTCGGGTTTGACGTCACAGTGAATCACCCGGTGCCGGTGGGCGAACGCCAGGGCATCGAGCATCTGTTCCGCGATGTCGAGCGCAACCGGCGTCGAGATGCGATGACGCATTCGGTCGCCCAGGGTTCCCTCACCCAAGGGGAACACGATAACAAAGTCACGGTCGATGAAGCTGGCGTTCTTGATGGGAAGGATGTTCGGGTGATCCAGCTTGGCGGTCAGCCGCACCTCTTTCCGAAACATCTCGAGCGTCTGTTCCGTGACGAGATCTCGGTGCGGGATCTTCAGCGCGACCGGAATCCCTTCGATCGTATCCAACGCTCGATACACCATGGCGAAGTTTCCTTCGGCCAATCGGCGCTCGATGCGATACTTCCCAAACTTTTGGCGAGCTTTCAGCATACGGGACTGCTATATCGAAGGAAGTTGTGAATCCGGTGAACGGACCCGGGCGACCGGTTGCTCGACGCTGGGCCCATCAGGGATGTTACGACCTGGCGAGGGTCTTCTGCCCCGCGTCCGCATCGGCAAAGTGGAGCGTTCGCTGCGGAAACGGGATTTCAATCCCTTCATCGTCCAGTCGATTCTTGACGCGTCTCCACAGTTCGCGCCGTACTTCCCACTGCTTTCCCGGCACCGTCTTGACCATCATACGAACGGTGACGGCGCTGTCCCCCAACGCTTGGACCCCCACCACCAGAGGGGCTTCCAACAGCTTCTTTCGCCATGCCTGATCTTCCCAGAAATCACTCGCCAGCGCGCCCAGCACTTCGCGCACATCGTCGACATTTTCCTTATACGCCACACCCACGTCCAGCACGGCACGTGCCCATCGATGCGTCTTGTTGCTCACCGCGGTGATCGTGCCGTTCGGAATGACATGGAGTATTCCCTCGATGTCGCGAAGCATCACGACCCTGAGCGTCATTCGTTCAACTTCACCGCTCTTGCCGCCAATCTCTACGACATCCCCCACGTCAAACTGCTTTTCGAGCAGAATGAAAAACCCGCTGATCACATCCTTGACCAGGCTTTGCGCGCCGAAGGAAATCGCCAGACCCGCCACACCGACACCGGCAAGGAGGGGCCCGATATTGATGAACTCGTTCAGCACCATGAGACCGGCGGCGATTGCGATGACGACGGTGCCAACGCTGTTCAAGAGCTGCACCAAAGTCTTCGAACGCTGCTCGGTCTCGCTCACCACGCTCGGGTCGCCGTCCTCGAAGTGACGGAGTATCCGGCGAGTCAGGAGTTTCAACACTCGAACCGCTAGCCACGCGGCAACGAGAATGGTGACGGCTCTGAGTCCCCGTTGCGTGACATCCACGTGATCGACACCCAACAGCTCTCCCACTTGGCCGATCAGCCCCTGCGCCGAGTCCGCCATGACAGCGCTCGTATCTTGCAGCGTTTGGAACCGCAGCCCACGTAGGCTAATGATCATCATCAATCCGTTCCTGACGTTCCTGTGACCCAATCCAGCCTCTTCGATGGAAGAACAGTACCAGCACGCCGGCAAGGACCGCCATGAGCGCCAACGCGAACGGATACCCCCAGAACCAGTTCAGTTCGGGAAGGTTGAATGGCGACGCCTCGGGGTTGAAATTCATGCCGTAGATTCCCGCGACAAACGTGAGCGGAATGAAGATCGTCGCGATGACCGTCAGCACTTTCATGACTTCGTTCATCCGATTGCTCACACTAGACATGTAGAAATCCGTGAGCCCGGAACCAAGCTCGCGATATGTCTCGACCAAATCCATGATCCGGACGGCGTGATCGTATGCATCACGCAGAAAAACGCGGGTCGCGTCGGTTACGAGCGGTAGTTCTTCCCGAACGAGGGTCCCGAGGAGTTCGCGCTGCGGCCAGATCGACCGTCGCATTCCCAAGAGGTCGCGTTTCGTCTGTTGAATCCGGTGAATCGTCTCGGTCGTAGGCGCCTCGGCAATCGCGTCTTCGAGATCTTCGAGGTGCTCGCCATATCGCTCGAGGACGGGGAAATAGCTGTCGATTACGGCGTCCAACACCGCATAGGCGAGATAGTCGGCGCCCGATTTCCGAATGTACCCGCGCCCGCTTCGGATTCGCTGTCGCACTGGGTCGAAACAGTCGCCCGCATGCTCCTGAAACGTGATGACAAACCCCGCCCCCAGAAAGAGACTGACCTGTTCGGTGCTGAACCGGTCGCCGAACTCCGGCATGCGAATGACGATGAACAGACTCCCCGGGTATTCCTCCAGTTTGGGCCGCTGATGGAGATTGACCACGTCTTCGAGCGCCAAGCGGTGCAGACCAAACAGTTCACCGATGGTCGCAACGGCCGTGACGTCTTTCACCCCGACCACATTCAGCCAGAGGACCGGCCAGCGACCGAGCAGCTCGCCGACGTCGGCTGCCTGCTCCAAGGTCAGCTCCTCCACAGTATCCGGGCCGTACCCCGTCACGGTAATCTCGGGCGGCGGTGCATCGGTGTCGGCGATCAAGGTTCCCGGTCCGAGCCCAACCGGGCGACGGGCATGAACCGCGTGTTCGCCGGTGACGCTGGAGCTTGCTGGCTCTCCCACGACTCCTCCTTTCATTGCACGTCCGTTCCGCAATCGTCGATCGTCACCGCTGCCGCCTCAGCGGCTCGTTTCCCAGAACACGTCCCAGCCGAGCTGATACCGCGTCAACGCCTGGGCAGTCGCGGCCTCACACGCCCGCAGCGGGTCGACGCTTGCCGCGATCAGCCATTTTCGGGTGACACGAAACTCCAAACTCGCCCCGACGTTCCGCGTGCTCACCAGCTGCTCCGAACAGAGACGCGGGCTGGCCACGAGAAAGGCCGGTTTCCCCAAAAGATACAGTTGCTTGCCAAACGCAATCTCCGTCCCCGAAAACCCACGGCTCACCTCGCCCGGCCGGATCTGAAGATAATCCAAGGGAACTCCGAGCCCGTTGATCAGCGAACGCTCGATTTCACCGGCTAACACACTGGCGAATCGATCGACGCTCTGCTCGAACACGAATCGACCCTGATTGCCGCCGGCCTCCCCAAACGCCTGGACACTTGGCGCCCCAAACAGGAGATACGAGACGATCTCCGTTTCGGATAGGGGCGGCTGCACGTCGCTCGACAGTGTGAGACGAGGCTGATAGACCGTGCCTCCGAGATGCGCGTTGACCGTCATCTGCGTACCTCGGCTGCTCCGGATCTGATGTTGGGTCTCGATATCGAGGTCGGCGTTCAGATCCGGCGTACCGAGAAACCGGATCTCGCCGCGCGTAACAATGAAGTCTCGTTTGACTGCCGGCCCGAGCTGAAGACGGTAGAGCCCGCGCGTCGCCGCCAGCGTGCCGTTCAGTCGGTATTCGTCTCCCCGTTTGATCACCGACACGTCTCCAGCCAGTTGCACGTCGGCCTCGCTCGAACGCATCCAGACGTCCGACCCCAGACGGAAACGCAGCGTGTCGATCTGGAGGGCTCGCACGAACGGAACCGCCGCCAGTGATCCCGCGCCCTCTGCGCGCAGCACCGTCGTGTCGACATAGGCAGCAAACATGGTGTCGGCCAAATTGACGACTTGTTTCTCGAGTAGGTCCGTCGCAAACAGGTCGCCGCGACTCGCGACGCCCCGTCCGGTCAACGTGGCGCCACTCACCGGCCCACGCAGCGTCACGTCCGCCGACGCCGTCATGGTGAGTAGATCGCGGCGGTCGATCAGTCGGAAGTCGCGCGCTTGGAGTCGAAGGTCCAGCGTCGGATCGGTCAGATCGGTCACCGCGGCGGAGCCCGTGACGGTCACCGTCCCGCTCCCGGACGTGACCGCCGCGCGGTTCACCCGAATCGTGTTTCCCGACAGAACGAGCTCGGCTTCGGCTTGGCGGTGCCGGAGACCAAGTGCCGGAATGCTCGCGGCCCCATCGGTCAGCACGAGCTGCCCGCCCAACTCGGGTTGCTCCC
>JBFIZG010000039.1:0-15583 GCA_041604955.1 Gemmatimonadales bacterium
CGTCTGACCACGATTGTTTCAGGGAGGACCAATTAATGTATCAAGCGACTGCGTAACGCGCGAATCCCGGTACGTGAGGAGACACAGCAGTCCCGCCCGGTTCGCACCGTCTATCGGAGTGCCATTTCCAGAATAAGGTTGCCGTCTCGTACCCGCACGCTCCTGAGCAGGTATTGCATCGCCGCTTCCTTGAGCGTTCGCTGCTCGAGCGTGTAGACGGGGACCCCGGAGAGGACCGCTCTGGCAACCGCCTGAACGGCGTTTTGCGTTGCTCCGACGGTCTGCGGGTCCACCCCGTCGATCTCGATGAGGTCGATGCGCGGCTCGTGAAAGAAAACCTGTCTTGTCTCCTGATTGTATGCGATCAGTCCACTGACCTCGAGGTGACCGTCCAGCGAACCAACGAGCGGCAATCTGCTAGCCAATTGGAGCGCCAAACCAATCCGGTCGGATCCCGCCACCAGGTTGACTCTTGGATCGCTGAACGTCACGTCGATCAGACCCACGCGGCGGGAAACCGGGAAGCGCTGGTCGATCTGCTCTTGAAGATCCTCCCGGCTGAGCGAAACCGTGAACGATCCCGTCGCGCCCTGGCACGAGGTACTGACCAATGCAAGGACGATGGCGCCGAAAACGCGATGACTCGACAACAGACCATCGGTCATCTCACTCGAGCGCCGCCTGAACGCGTGACCGGGCTTCCGCAGCTCGAGCCGTCTCGACCATCACAATCAGTTCATCGCATCCGATACTCGGGGTGCCGCGTGCGGCGTACTCGTTCTTGACGAAATAGCGTACCGGCATTCCGTCGAGCACATGGCGGACCGCGACCAACTCGGCGTGATTGGCCGGACGATAAACCTCGACAAATGCAGGGAGCGTTGCGTCGGTCATGAATTGATAGTGTGGCGGTGTCGGGTGAAGAGTGAACGTCAAAACGTCAGTCACATTAGGATAACCGTGAGCAACTGGTGTGTCGAAGGTGACGAGCGGACGTACCGTCATACGATCGACGCGAACGTGGAATCATCCGCTCAACGTGGGTCGCCGTTGGGGTTCCACGGCATGATCAGGCCACGGCGCAGCATTCGAGCGGCTCACGAAACCCGGCTGCTTTGAGCTCCCGCCGGATGTCAGCCCGCGCGCCCGGCTTTCCGACCGCCGCCACCACGTAGGTGTCCCGATACGAGCCGATGTCGGACGGATGAATCACGGATGCCGCGTGAATGGTCTGCCCGATCTTCCGAGGATCGAGGTCGACAAAGGCGGCGATCGTGTGTCCTCGCTGCCTGGCTGCGAGTGAAAAGGCCTTTCCCACGGGTCCGGCTCCCCACACGACGACGCGGCGGCCGTCCACTCTTGGCGCCATGTGGTGAACCTTGCAGCGGCGAAACGCGTCTTCGCTGTACCTGGGATCTGTCCGCGAAAGACGGTTTGGACCGTCTCGCCAGTGCAGCAAGACGTCGGGAACCTTCCCGAGCCGATGACCGGCTTTCCAGAGCCGGAGGACGAGGTCGTAGTCCTCCGGCCATCCCATGTCACGATAACCGCCGACGTCATCGAATGCGTCGCGCCGGAGAACGAGCGTGGGGTGGGGAATGGGACACTCGACGAACAAATCCCGCTCAATCTCGGCGGGTGTGACGACGCTGTTTATCCATCGCTCGTACCGCCGCGCGCCGGCTCGTAACTTCTGACGCGGAAAGTACTCGACGCCGGTACCGCACGCCGCGATGTCGGAGTGAGCTTCCAGGAAGGTCAGTTGTTCGCTCAATCGCGCGGGCTCGGCAACGTCGTCTGCATCCATCCGGGCAAGGATGTCGCCCCGCGCGTGCGAGATGCCAATGTTGAGGGCGTTTACGAGACCAACCGCTTCGACCTCGACACGGCGGATGCGGCTGTCACGGGCCGCCCATGCGGAGAGCACGGCGGCGGTACCGTCCGTCGATCCGTTGTTGACCGCGATGATCTCCAAGTCGCGGACGGTCTGATTCGCGATAGACGCGATGGCTTGATCGAGCGTTGCGGCCGCATTGCGGCAGGGCAGAATGACCGAAACCCGCGCAGGTGAAGGCATGCGACTGTGCTTCTAGTTGCCTCCCACTTCTCCCGCACACGCAGCTGGCGCCCTCGTCATGAACATGCCGGCCGCCATGACGTCTTCCATCGCGAGCTTTCCACGAAGGCCTTCTGCTGCTTCCTCGTCCTCGTTCAGCATTGCGAGGAGCATGGCGAACCCGTCCTCGGTCAAGTCTTCCTTGGCCTTATTCGCTATGCATTCGCAAGTTTCCGGCCCGATGTTCGTGGATGTCGCACAAGCCTCGGCCAACTGGCGTACTTCTCCGCTGCTCCCACCGCCGCACGCGACCGCAGTCAACGCGACCGCCGTTGCCATGAAACCGAATTGGTTTCGCATCAGTCTCCCTCCAGTGAGTGTCTCCGAACCCCGCCGCGTGTAAAGCGACGGACAGTTTGTGAAGGAACGAGCATCCATCAAGTCGGCGCGTATGAACGAACCTCGAGTTTCAGTTGACGCGCCAAGCCACCGCGCCGGCCAACGTGGACCGACGACAAGTCGAGCCATGCAGCCATCGTATGGAGTTCTGCCGCCAACGCCCGTGCAACTGGCGCGGGCTTCGCCGTTGGCTCGGCGTAGGCTGCCATGACGCACAATCGAGCAGCCTTTCGGTCCGCCTTCAAGTCGACGCGTGCCACGAGCCGGTCTCCGAGCAGAAAGGGAAGTACATAGTATCCCCACGTACGCTTTTCGCGCGGTACGAAGATCTCGATCCGGTACTCAAACCCGAAGAGACGCGCGACCCGCGGTCGAAACCAGACCACGGGGTCGAACGGTGATAACAGCGCCGCCGCATGAACGCTGCGCGGCAGCCGTGCGCGAGCATGGAGGTACGTCGGCTTGTTCCATCCCTCCACCCTGACTTCTTGGAGGTCGCCCTCTTCCACCAACTCTGCAATACGCGGCCGCGCGTCCCGAACGGGCATTCTATAATAGTCGGCGAGATCCGACGCGGTGCCACATCCGTGGGCGCGGGCTGCCTGCGCAAGCAGATCGCGTTGCGCCTGCAGGTTCTCCACGTGACGACGCAAGTGCTCCTTGGCGACGACGCGCTCCGGAAGGTCATACCGCCGCTGGAAGTTGCGCTCTCGCCCGGCGACGGCAAGTCGTCCGAATCCGAAATGCGCCTCCAATACCTGTTTTCTGAGTGCGAGTCCCCACCCCCATTTATCGCTGATCCGCCGGGGGCGCCCCGCCGGTTCCGGTAAGTCGTCTGCGGTCAACGGGCCGCGCGAGCGAATCTCCTCCAGCACCCAGTCGGCGTATTTGGAGTACCGTTGCAGAAACTTCTCGAAGCCCCACGGGCGAACGCGGTGGTTCTCTCTCCGGTATCGCAAGAGAGGCCAACTTGAAACGGGCACGATTGAGGCCTCGTGCGCCCATTGCTCGGTAAACTCGCGGCGCGAATAAACGAGTTCGTTCAGTAGCTCACGCCGGTAGCCGCCAAGTCGGGAGAACGGCACCTGGTAATGCGCGGGGACAAGAACGTTGACGTAGTCAACCTGGAGCAGGCCAAGTGTCTGAAGCGTTCGTCGCAGGTGGCGGGCGTCCGGCGCACCACGCGGCCTCGGCCGATCGAATCCTTGTGCTGCCAGCGCAATCCGTCGCGCCTCGTCGGCCGAGAGATCTTCCCGGTGCAAGAGATGATCAGTCGGTCCGGCTTGTGATTTCGATGAGGTGATAGCCAAACTCCGTTCTCACGGGACCGTGGGCTTTGCCCACTTCCGCACTGAAAACGACGTCGTCGAACTCTTTGACCATCTGGCCCCGCCCGAACTCGCCCAGATCGCCACCCTGTTTTCCGGACGGACATTGCGAGTGGGTTCTGGCTAAATCGGCGAAATCGCCGCCAGCCTCGATCTCGGCCTTCAATGCGTCACAGGCTTCCTGGGTCGGAACGAGAATGTGCCGTGCTTTAGCTCGCGCCATGTCGATCTCCTTGCGAAAGGGAATGGGTTCGGCTTGTGAGAATGTGATGCGCTGCAACGTAGCCGGATCGACGGCGTGACACAAACCGCGACAAGGGTTCTGCCGGCACGAGCCGCGGCCCTGTCCGAAGGCTACCCTGGTTTGCTTGCGAGGAATCCCACGCGTGACGGGAGGAGACGCGTGGACCCGTACGTTTTGAAGACTCGCACACGAAAGCCGGCTGCGCGCAGCTGGCGCTGAACAGTGGACCGATCGAGAAGGCGGAGTCGATGGACCTCGCGACTTCGCCGAAAGCTCCCGTCTCGTTCCCGAAACACCGTGATGCGTCGCTCCAAACGGTTGGGCCATCGTCGCGCCGCCACGTCGATCAATACGGCCCAGTCACGACCTTCGAGATGCCGTTGCATCGGCGCGAGTCGTGTGGTCGGGGACCGTTCGACTATGTCGAAGACGAAGATCCCTCCTCGCTCGAGTGACCGGAACACGCGCCGGAAGAGTGCCGGAAGACGGGGCAGCGCCCTCGAATCGGGTGGGACGTAGTTCATCGCCTCACCGATAGCGGTCACCGCACAACACGTCGGAACCTCTGTCCGAAACAGTGACCCGGTCACGAAGCGGGCTCCCGGGGCAGTTCGGCGCGCCAACGCAATCATGGCGGCCGACGCGTCTACACCTACGACGTCGAACCCTCGGGCGAGCAGACCGGCGGCCAGCTCACCGCTTCCGCAGCCCAAGTCCACGACGACACCCGTGTTGTGACCCCGGCGTGGGAGCTCGTGGCACAGCCAAGAGGCGGCTGCCTGTGAAAGACCGCTGAACGCCACGTGGTGAACGTACGCGAGGTCGGAACCGTACATCATCCCTTTGTGCACCGTGTGGTGGTTGGCCCCATTCCGAGGCTGGTCTCGACGACGTCGCGCAAGATACGGCCGGGCTGTGGAGGCCCGCCACGCCGCAGGCTTAGCTGCCTAATGCGAGTTTCATCTTCCTTTTAGACGGTCCCATGCAGTTTGACCAAACAGCAGTGGAAACGAGTAAACGGGAGGCGAGCCATGAAGAATGTCATCAAGCTGGCCGTCTACGCGAGCGTCGGCCTCTACGACAAGATGCGTGAGGAGGTCGATGAGCTCGTCAAGCGAGGTGAACTGAAGCGCCGGGATGCCGACGACTTAATCGAGACCGTGGAAGCGCGCGAGCACGGTCGCGTGCGAGAGTTGTCGGAAAAGATCGAGAAAAAGGTAAAACGAGCCGTCGATCGGCTCCCGCCGAACTCGGGAAAGCGGCAAATCGAGCAGATCGAGGCGCGCCTCGACGATCTCGACACGCGCGTGCAGCGACTGGAAGTGGCCGACCTCGCGGAGGCAGAGGACCTGAATCCGGTCTGACGAATTCACATCCAGCGGGACGGCGACGGCCGGGTTTGCCCGCGGGCCGGTGAATAAATTCCGCGCTCGCGGGTAGTGTATGTAGAAGGCGGGCGTGACCGGCCATTCAGCGTGGAGACGGCTTTGGGCGATGCGAGCCGCGAGGCGGAGCGCGAGCTGGTGCTACGGGCACAGGCCGGGGATCGCCAGGCATTCGGCGACCTCGTGGCTCGGCATATGCGCCAGGCGTACTTCGTCGCGCTCGGACTCGTCGGATCGCATGACGACGCGCTCGATCTCTCGCAGGACGCTTTTGTACGAGCGTTCCGTGCGGTACAGTCGATTGACGCGGACCGGCCGTTCTTTCCGTGGTTGTATCAGATCGTCCGGCGGCTCAGCTTCAATTTCTTGCGTGACAGCAAGACCCGCCGGGAAAGACTTGCGACGGCGACGGAATGGCTGACGGCGGTCGAACGCGATCCGGCAGAGCAGGTGGAGCGCGCGGAACGTCGACGGCAGGTACAGATGGCGATCGAGAACCTCGGGATCCGTGAGCGCGAGGTGCTCATCCTGAAGGAGTTTCAAGGTCTGAAGTACCGCGAGATTGCAGAGCTGCTCGGGATTCCCATGGGGACGGTGATGTCGAGGTTGTACGCCGCACGCCGTTCCCTGGCCGACGAACTGGATGGCAAGCTGTGATGAACGTTACGGGCGACGGCCTGGATCGCGCGCGCCGCCTCATGATGAGCGGCATCGACGACGAGCTTTCCGCTGTGGAGAGGCGCGAGTTGGATGACCTGTTGGCGTCCGATCCGACCCTGCGAGCGGAGTGGGAACGGCTCTTCCGGGTCAAGCGCGCCACCGGTTCGATGAAACTCCGGAATCCCCCGGAAGAAGTTTGGGAGGGTTACATGAACACAGTCTATCGGCGGTTGGAGCGGAGCATTGGATGGATCCTGGCGTCTGTTGGAGCGATCGTCGTGGTTTCCTATGGAGTGTGGACGGCGATCAGTGAAATGATCGCCGATGCGACGGTGCCGTGGTATATCAAGGCAGGCGTGCTGGCTCTGGTGGTTGGCGCCGTGATCTTGTTTGTCTCGGTCGTGCGCGAGAAGCTGTTCGTTCGAAAAACCGACCCGTATAAGGATGTCGTACGATGATCATCGTATCCTCAGGAACCATCGCAGGTCAGCGCGTCGTCCAAACTTTGGGGATCGTACGTGGCAATACCATCCGTGCCCGTCATCTGGGGCGTGATATTCTGGCCGTCTTCAAGAATATCGTCGGCGGTGAAATCGAGGAGTACACGAAAATGATGGCGGAAGCCCGCGAACAGGCTACGGATCGAATGGTCGAAGAGGCGACGAATCTCGGAGCCAATGCCATCACTGATGTTCGGTTTACGACCTCTTACATCATGGGAGCGGCATCGGAGATCCTCGTGTTCGGGACGGCGGTCCTGACCGAGCCGCAATGACGAGTCGCAAGCAAACGGAGAGTTCATGCACCGCTTCTTAGCTGCCGGCGTCACCGGCGTCACGATGTTCGTGCTGTGGCCACAGGCGTCCGCAGCTCAGGATCTCGACGGACGGTGGGCGGGAGCACTCGAGGTGGCGGGTCAGGTGCTCACCATCGCCATCGAGTTCGAGAGCACCGACGACGGCGTAACCGCGACCATCGATATTCCCCAACAGGGAGCATCGGGAGTCCCCCTCACCAACGTGCGATACGAGCCGCCGCGCGTGCACATGGAGCTCCCCGCCGGTCCCGGTCTGGCCGTGTTCGACGGTGAGCATACAGGGGACTCCATAGCCGGCGAGTTCACGCAGGCGGGATTCGTCGGGAGTTTTGTCCTCAGTCGCGAGGCCAGCGAACCCGCTCCCCTCACCAAGGCGGAACCGCCTCCGTACAGGGAGGAGGAGGTGACATTCAACGACGCTGGAATCTCGTTTGCGGGTACGCTCACGGTTCCGCGGGAGGCCGGACCCCATCCGGCCGTGGTGATGATTACGGGGAGCGGGCCACAGAATCGAGATGAAGAACTGTTCGGTTTCAAACCGTTTCGTATCATCGCGGATCATCTGACTCGAAACGGCATCGCCGTGCTTCGCTACGACGACCGGGGCGTCGGTGGGTCTACGGGCAGCGTATCCCTCGCGACGACTGAGGACTTTGCCGGGGACGTGTTGTCTGCGGTGTCGTTTCTCCGCGAGCGTCCGGATATCGACGCGGCACGCATCGGGCTGATCGGTCATAGCGAAGGAGCGATCGTGGCTCCGTTGGCGGCGAGTAGGTCGGACGATGTAGCATTTGTCGTGCTACTTGCGGGCACTGCCGTTACCGGTGAGGAGATTCTCTACGCACAGGGGGAGTTGATCGTGCGGGCGGGTGGCGCCACCGATGAAGAGATCGAGCGACAGCAAGAAATCCAGCGCCGCTCGTTCGAGGTGGTTCGCGCGGATTCGGGTTGGGATGAGTTGGCAGCAGCGTTTCGCAACCAAGCCGCGGAGAGCGTAGAGGAGATGTCGGAGCAAGAGAAATCCGCAATCCGAGACCTCGACGTGTTTGTGGACACGCGCGCCAAAGCAGCCATCCAGAGTCTCCGATCGCCTTGGTTTCGCCACTTTCTCGACTACGACCCCACCCCGGCGCTCGAACGAGTGCGGGTCCCGGTTCTCGCGGTGTTTGGTGAACTCGATCTCCAGGTACCCCCGTCACCAAATCAGGAGCGCATGGCCAAAGCCCTCGCGGTGGCGGACAACGACGACGTGACGATTCGTGTCTTGCCGAAGACCAATCATTTGTTTCTAAAGACCGAGACAGGCAATCCGTCTGAATACCCAACGATGAAAAAAGAATTTGTCGAAGGGTTCTTGGATACGATCAGCCAGTGGATTCGGGCGCGAACCTGACGGCGCCGACGACACCCATTGTCAGGGGCTCGGCTTTTTGAAGGTGCGCTCCACGTAACTTCGTATGACCGTCTTCGTCTCGGGTCGCGCCCAGAACTCCTGCACCTCACGATCGAGAGTGTCTGACGCTGATTGGATGCGCTCGAGCACCGGCCTCCGGAGCTGCGCTTTGGTGAGTCGGAAGGCGTCCGGCGACGATCCTGAGAATTTCTGAACTGTCGCAATGGCGTCTCTCAGTAGTTCGTCCCCGTCGACGATTGCGTCGATCAACCCCCGCTCCAACGCGGCGCGCGGCTCATAGGTGTCGCAGCCGTATATGATCTCCGCGAGGTACTGCCTGGGGATCGCGAATTGCAACACCGCGAGCGGCGCCGCGGGGAATGGCACGCCCACCAAGAGTTCCGGTACGCCGATCCGACCGCCGCCGTGAGCCATGAGGCGCCTGTCGGCCATGCAGGCAATCACACAGCCGCCGGCGATTGCGTGACCGTTGATTGCGGCGACCACGGGATTTGGGAACCCGAAGAGGGCTTGGCATAAGCCGCTGAGGGCGGACAAGAACTCCGTGACGTAGGTCGGACCCTCGTCAAGTACACGGAGCAGATCCACCCCCGCCGAGAAGATCGGCCCCCGGCCCGTGACCACAATGCCCGTCGCCTCGTTGCGCAAGCGAGGCAACGCGGCGGTCACTGCCTGGCAGAACTCGAGGTCGAGCGCATTCGCCTTGCCGTGGTCGAACGTAATGACGGCGACGTTGTCACGGCTTTCGATGTCGATCATTCTCTGACGTCGGTCCCATTCGCGGTCTCACGGGCCGACACGGGCGACGAAACGATTGGTTGCCATCCCGACGCCGTGGGCCGCTACGGTTGCTTGAGTTGTTCCAGCCTTTGTTTTGCGCGTCCGAAATTTGGATTCAGCTCGAGCGCTCGCTCCATCTGGGTTATGGCCATCTGCCGGTCCCCATTTGCGGCAAATGCCTCTCCCAACATGTATTGAAGGCCAGACGATTCCGGAAAAAACTCCTCGTTCAACCGGAGTACCTCGATTGTCTGCGCAAACTCTCCCCGGTCGAAGAACGATCCTGCCAGCCGGTTGAGCGCGCCTTCCGAAAAATCGTAGGTGTACGAACCGTAATAATCTGCTCGGAGCGCCCGGTAGTGGACCTTTGCCGAATCGATGCCATGGTCGGCAATCACCTGCTGGAGAAGCTCCTCGATCATGATCGGTCGTGCTTGTCCTCGGTGACAAGTAGCGCATTCCACGACGAGGGTTGGTTGGGCGCGCTCCGGGAGGTTTGCCAAATGCGCAGTATTGATCTCCCGAACCATCTTCAGCATTTCGCGGGCTATCTGCTTCGTGGTCTTCTCATCACTTGGGAAATCGAACTCGGCGAGGGGCATCCCCTCCTCGCCGACATGGCAATACTGACAACGCACACCGAGCCCCATTGCGAACCCGCGCATGTGGCCGATGAGTTCACGCGTTTCGATATCGTTGGGAAAGAACTGGAGATTGACGAGGGAGTCGGGTGGAAATTGTGCGTGGCCGGCAGTTGTTCCGAGGAGCAGTAAGAGCACGAAGGCTGCGAAGCTGGGACGGCGAGTACGAGCGCGCATGGAGTGGTCCCCGTAGTGATAAGGTGGTAGGGCCCCGGCCGGAGCCGGATGACCACTGTTATTCCCAAGCCGAGTCGAAAGGTTCCTCAGAGCACACACGTTACTTCGACGCGCCAGAAGATGAGACGAGTGCTCCATATCCCTCGCGATAGCTAGGGTAGCGGCAAGCGAACCCGGTGTTCCGGAGTCGGGCGTTGCTGCACCGCTTGTTACCGGGCGCGGGATCGAAGGTAATTGGGGCGGCGGGTGCCGGCACGCCGAGCGCGCGCGCAATCCACCTCTCTACTTCGAGAAGGGGGGCGGGCTCGTCATCCGTACAGATGTATACGGGGTCGGGCCGGTCCACAGCGGTCAAGTGCTCGAGCGCGGCCGCGAGATCGTCGCGGTGGATTCGATTGGTAAATGTGGATGGGTTGCGAGCGGACTGTTCGCCGGCCCGAATGCGGTCGATTAGCCGCGCGCGGCCCGGTCCGTAGATTCCCGTGCTCCGCGCGATCACACCTTCGAACTGCGATCGAAGCACGAGCTGTTCCGCCTCGAGCATCATCGCGCCGCGAAAACTCGTCGGCTCGGTCGGTGATTGTTCATCCACGACGCCGCCGTCCTGCTCACCGTACACTGCCGTGCTCGACACGAAGCAGAGCCGTTGGACGGTCGAACGCCGGAGTGCCTCGAGCACGTTGCCGAGACCGGTGACGTATATCTGCCGGTACACGGCCTCGTCCGATCGTCCCGCGCTCGCCATGTAGTAAACGCAATCCACGTCTCGTGGCAGGTCATCGAGCCCAGAGACGACAGTCACGTCGGCGCGCACGGGGTGAAGTCCCGAAGGGAGATGTCGCGGGTCGCGGCGCGCGCCGAAGACCTCGTGGCCGGCGCGCGCGAGCCTGAGACCGAGCGCGGTTCCCACATAGCCGCAGCCGACAATGAGAATCCTCGCCAAGATCAGATCGCGTCGAGCGCAGCGCGCAAGTCTTGGATGAGGTCATCCGCGTCCTCGATGCCGACGGCGTACCGGATCAGACCCTCCGGCACCCCCGCCGCGATCCGCTCCTCGTCAGTCAGCTCGATGTGGCTCGTCAACGCCGGCGGGCCCACGATGGTCTCCACCTGACCGAGATTGGCGGCCAGGTACGCAAACCGGAGCCGGGGCAGAAATTCCGAGACCGCGGCCAGACCGCCGTGTAGTTCGAAGCTCAGCACGCCGCCAAACCCAGTCATCTGACGTTTCGCAATCTCGTGCGCCGGATGACTCTCGAGACCAGGGTAGTGAACCTGCTTGACACGACCGTCTTGCTCCAAGAATCGAGAAATGCGTAGCGCGTTGACGTTCTGCCGTTCGACTCGAAGCGCGAGTGTCTTGAGACTTCTCAGCAACAACGAGGCACTCTGCGCGTCCAGCGCAGTGCCAACCAGTTCGCGAAAGCGATAGACCTCGTCAACGAGTTGGCGGTTTCCACACACGACGCCGCCGAGAACGTCACCATGTCCTCCCAAAAATTTGGTGGCACTGTGAATGACGAGATCCGCACCGCACTCGATGGGCCGCTGGTTAATAGGGGTTGCAAACGTGTTGTCCACGACGGCGATTCCCCCGCTTCGGTGCGCAGCCTCGATGAGTCGCCGCAGATCCAATACCTTGAGCGTGGGATTGGTCGGTGACTCCAAGTACAGGAGATCGCATCCCTCGTCAATCGCGCGTTCGATCTGCGCAACCGCGTCAGTGTCACAGACCTGGCAAGAAACCTGGAACCGCGGGAGGATGTCGCTGAACAGGAGAAAAGTCGCGCCATAGGCGTCGCGCACGGTCACCGCCCGCTTCCCGGGCTGGAGGAGCGCAAACAACGTGGTGCTGATCGCCGCCATTCCGGTGGCAAAGCTGGTTGCGGCCTCCGCGCCCTCGAGCGCGGCGACCTTCTCTTCGAATCGTCGGGCCGTGGGATTGGAGTTGCGGCTGTAGATGTCCCCGTCTTCACGGTGGCGCGCGACATCGCTCCACGTTTTCATGCTGTCGAATGCGAATGCCGCGTTCGTGACGACAGGCGGAACGATGGCTCTGGTTGTCGGATCGACGCGCTCGCTCAGATGTACGGATCGGGTAGACGGACCGAGGTCACCGGTCTGGTCGGCCGTCATCAGGACGTCGTGTTGTCGGGAACCGGGGTCGGCGTGCGGCGGGTACCAGTCATCGATCGCGGCGATGGACTCGTTCGGTTGACGTGGTGCGTGATCCGGTCGACTAAACGCGAGAGGAGCCGGACCCGCCGCTTGATGAACTTCGTGAACCCGACGCGCGCGACCGCATAGGATCCTGCCCATGTTGCCCCAAAAGCGCCCAGCGCCAAGACATCCGGTGCTCCAGCGGCGAGGATGGCACCGGTCGCCATCGAACCCAGCACGCCACCTCCGATCACGGCGGTAGCGACAGCAACAAACGGATGCACGCCTGCGCTCTCGGTAACCCGAATTCGAGTTCCCCGGTCCGTCGGATTGACCATCACGTGGACGAGGCGTCCCGAACCTTCAAACGTGTTTTGAAAGCTCAGCGAGTTCCACGAAAGTGACTTTCCGAACGTCTCGTTGACGCGTCCGACCTCACCCATCTCAGTCCGAATCTCCTCCAACACGTTGCCGAACTCGTCCTGGCGCAACTCGGCTTCGATGGTCGCATCGAACTCCACCTTTGGCGATGCGCCGAGAAACCCACCCCACTGGACGGCTGGCGATGTGACGGGTTCAGGGACTGTTCCTGACGGGGACTGTTGCAGCGCATTCGCCGCATTTTCAATGCGACTGGGTGACAACCCGACCTCCGCACCGATTTGCTGCATGCTACCCAACGAAAGCGCGCCCTCTTCGGTTGGCCGCGCCGCTTGGTCTTCCGCCGCGATTCTGATGACGTCCCGCACCTGGTGCTCGTCGAACCGCTGCGGCGTGTCGGTGGCCTGTTCCAACGCGCCGGCGAAGTCGCCTGCTGTCTGGAAGCGTTCATCCGGGCGCATGGACATCGCATGTACCAGCACTTGCTCGACCGAGCCCGGTAGCTGGTCGAGTCTCTCACGGTGGGCAGGGAGCGCGTCGACGAAACGCCTGAACCTCCGCGCGTCGTCGGTGACCCACATCCCCGGGGCCTCCCCCACCATCATCTCGTAGAACACACTCGCCAAACTGTAAATGTCCGTGGTCTTGTCGATGTCGGTGCGCCCGGCGGCCTGTTCCGGGCTCATGTAGCCGAGCGTCCCGATTGGGAAACCGGTTCGCGTCAGGCTGGAACCGCCGGCGGTGCTGATCGCCTTGGCGATCCCGAAATCCGTGACGATGGCGTGCCCTTCGGAAAAGAGGATGTTTTCCGGCTTGATGTCCCGGTGAACGATTCCCACTCGATGGGCGTAGCTCAGCGCACCCGCTACGTCCTTCGTGATGCCGATGGCCATCTTGAGATCTATCGACTCGGACCCGACCAGCTTGCCGCGAAGCGAACGCCCTTCCACGAACGGCATGACAAAGTGGAGCACACCGTTCACGTTGCCGGAATCCAGCAGTGGAACGATGTGTGGATGATTGAGTCGCGCCGCGATCCTGATCTCTTGCAGAAAACGATTGACAGCGAGAGACGCCGCCAGATCGGGCCGCAGGACCTTGACGGCCACCGGGCGGTCGTGCTTGAGATCCCGCGCGAGGTAGACGGTAGCCATGCCGCCACGCCCGAGAACACGTTCCGGGTCGTAGAGGCCCGCGAGCGATTCCTTGAGCGGTCCGAGGTCATCTGACATCCGAGAAAACTAGCCTCCGCTTCTGGTTACGGCGATCTCGCACCGTAACGGAAGTTGAGCACGTTCGCGCCCGCGTCAGAGAGCGTGACGACATAGAGGTCGTCGTACTCATCTTCGTCGATCACGGGAACGGGGGTCGCGCCGAACGCCGCGATGATTGCGGGGACCGTATTGCTGTGGCTCACCACGACCACGACGTCGCCTCGATGCTCGGTCCGGATCAACCGGGCCATCTGCTTCGCGTAACCGGCGGCGGCGTCCACCACGGTCACCGGGAGGCCCAATCGGTCGGCCAGCGGCTGTGCGGTCTGTTGTGTTCGGGCGAACTGCGTCGCGTAGATCGTATGTACCTTCACCTCGCCCAACACATGTGCGAGCGCTCGCGCCCGCGCCTTTCCAGCCGCGCTGAGCGACGGATCGCGGCCTTGTCCCCTTCGCTCGCTATGGCGCACGAGCACGACGGTCGTTACCGCATCATCGGTCTGGGCCGCCGCAGGGTCCTGAAAGACAGCGACGGCGAGAAGTGCCAGCAAGCAAGCGGTAGCGACTCTGCTGATCCACGATGCGCACATGAGTTATGGCTCCCCGGCGAGGTGGAGTTTGACGAGCGGGTGCTCCCGACCCGAACCGGCTGTTGTGCCTCGGATCGTGTTTCGGCAACCCGCGCGATCGATCGGTACGGCTACGGCGGTCCTACTGGCCGACGAGAAAGACCGCGTTTGCGAAGAGGAGTTTGCCATTCTGCCAGAAGGCACGGAACAGCGGGTTGTCGACGAGGTAGACGACCGCGCCGCCGCCGAGATCTTGTACTCCGAACACCAGAGTGTTTTGCAAGTTCTCGCGGGCCTCCGATCCGACGAACCCACTGACATAGCTGTCCCCCCGCAGCACGCCGACGTTCCAGTCGTCCTCGAGGTAGAGATACCGCTCGTTACCCCGCTTCAACGTGAAGTAGTAATCCGGATAGCCGAAGCCAAGTGGGTGCGTGTCGTCCATCTGGAGCTTGTAAATGGCTCCGGGAACGTTGTCCGTCGTGCCCGCTCGCTCACGATCGCCGAATTTCTTGAGTGCCGCATCCCGTTCTTCGTCGTCGGTCTCGTGGCTCGACTCGTCTTCGTCGTCGTCATCCGTTTCGCGCTCGATCGCGAATCCGTCCTTTCCGCTCAGGAACCGAACGGCGCCTTCCATCACAATCAGGCGTCCTCCAGCCCGGATCCACGTTTGGAGATCGGAGAGTGCGTCATCGTCGAGGTGCTGCGCGTACGAGCCGTTGGGCAAGACGATTACGTCGACCGTCGATAGATCGAGTTGGTCCAAGTCGCTGCCGTTGACCAAGGTGGTGGGGTACCGGATTTGTTGATCGAAGAAATGCCACACCTGTCCCATGGCGCCCGACGACACGCCCTCACCCGCGGCGACGACCACGTGAGGAGGATCGATATACCGGACGCTGGACGACCCAAAGTCGGGCCCCGTGGAAGCGCCGCCGGTGGGCGTGCCGATTATCCGTTGGTTCGTTTCGGCCGCCGCGTCCGTGACGACGCGGTCGAACTCATCACCCAGCCGCTCGTTGCCGGTTCGTGTGACGATGAGGGTGCCGCGGTCGTAGGCGGCGCCGTTCACTTCGAAGGGCTCCTGCGCGAACCGTACCTTGACGCCTCTGTTGAGGAGCGCCGCAAGAAACCTGACGTCGGCCACACTCTTCCAGCCGGCGAGGTACGCATACGGTCGTTCGGTTACCACGTTTAGCGGAGATGCGCGATCGTCCGGGGACGCGATGTCGATGCGGTCGGTGAGCGCGAACGTGTGGAGCCCGTAGGCATACGGGAGTGACCACGCCGTGATGTCGTACGTCACCGAGTCGGCGACAGCCGTTCGGGGTTCGAACAGTACTCGAATGAGGGCCGCC
>JBFIZG010000040.1:0-15544 GCA_041604955.1 Gemmatimonadales bacterium
ACGCGGTCAGTTGAGTCCGAGGATCGTTTGGATCAGAACGGATCGGAGCAACACGACCCGCGTTGGGTATCCCCGGTGCTCGTCTGCCACAACTACTATCAGCAGCGAGGCGGCGAAGACCAGTCGTTTGAAGCCGAGGTGAGTCTCCTTGGCTCGCGCGGACATGATGTGGTTCGGTACACCGTTCACAACGACGACATCGATCGTATGCGTGGGTGGGACATCGCCGGTCGCACCGTGTGGAACCAGCGCTCGTACAGAGAAGT
This sequence comes from Gemmatimonadales bacterium, assembly GCA_041604955.1. Classification (GTDB taxonomy): domain Bacteria; phylum Gemmatimonadota; class Gemmatimonadetes; order Gemmatimonadales; family GWC2-71-9; genus JBFHWR01. The sequence goes on from JBFIZG010000040.1 coordinate 267, forward strand.
TCGAGCGCTCATCCGTCAACGGCGTCCTCGCCTGATGCATTGTACGAACACATTTCCACTCATGTCACCCGCCGTCTACTATGCGGCGCGCCACGAAGGCGTGCCGGTCGTTCAATCAATACGAAACTACCGGTTACGCTGCCTCAACGGATTGTTTTTACGAAACGGTCGTGCGTGCGAGGATTGTCTCGATAAACCGATCCCGTGGCCGGGAATCGTACACCGATGTTATCGCGACAACCGTGCCGCGAGCGCGGTGGTCGCTAGCGCGCTGACCGCGCACCGGATGATGCGAACGTGGACCCGCGCGGTGAACCTCTATGTCACGTTGACCGAGTTCGCTCGGGCGAAGCTCATCGAGGCGGGGCTCCCGGCTCACAAGATTGTGGTGAAGCCCAACTTCGTGGATCCGGATCCTGGACCTGGCTCCGGTCGGGGAGGCTACGCGGTCTTCGTCGGACGTCTCTCCGCGGAAAAGGGCATCGAGACCATGCTCTCGGCGTGGTTCCGGGGCGACGCGTCGCTCCCACTCAAAGTCGTCGGCGACGGTCCGCTTGCAGAACGAGTTCGCGAGGCTGCGGCACAGAACCCGAAGATTCACATGCTGGGCCGCCGGCCAATCGATGAGGTGTTTCGCATCATCGGCGATGCGCGGCTACTGGTGATGCCATCGGAATGTTATGAAACGTTCGGCCGCGCGATCATCGAAGCATTCGCCACAGGGACTCCAGTCGTCGCCTCCCGGCTCGGTGCCATGGCGGAACTCGTCGAACACGGTCGGACGGGGTTGCAGTTCACTGCCGGCGATCCGGTGGATCTTGCACGGCGCGTCGGTGAGTTGGCGTCCGCGGCGTGTCCGGCCGACTGGCGTCGGTCCGCGAGGGAGGAGTACGAACGGCAGTACACGGGTGCGGCCAACTATCGCGCGTTGATCGGGCTCTATCAGCGGACGCTCCAAGGCGACACTCCGTTGTGAGTGCACCACGCCCACACGCCGCGTCACGCGCAGCGCTTGGTCGGAGCCGCGTAACTCGTTGTCATATAGACGGTTAAAATGCCCGTACACGATGATATCCGGTACGCTTCTTGCCTCCTATCTGGCAGGATGGACATCAGATCGGCGCGATGGAAATGCGCGCGGTCGCCGCGGCAAGGGGTGGCTAGGCCGGGCACTGGATTCCACGCCGGCGTTTCCCGAGGCGCGGCAGGACCGAAAGGACCAGCGACAGTGACAGCTGTGACTGAGACGGCGGAGCTACATCCACGGGCCATGCTCTTTTCCACGGAATCAACGAGATGACGTCTGAGCGACGTGGCAGCCGCCGAGCACCGCGTCTCACCATCGGTCTGCCGGTCTACAATAGCGAGCGATACTTGCCACAGGCTCTCGACTCGCTGTTGGCGCAGACATTTGGCGACTTCGAAGTAATCATATCGGATAATGCATCGACGGATGGAACCGAAGCCATCTGTGGAGAATACGCCGCGCGCGACAACCGGATTCGGTACCTGCGTGAACCCGAGAACCGTGGCGCGAGCTGGAACTTCAATCGCGTTTTCGAGGTTTCGGACAGCGAATACTTCAAGTGGGCGGCACACGATGATTATTGCGCCCCAACGTTTCTCGCTGACTGCGTCTCCGTGTTGGATGCCGATCCATCTGTGGTGTGCTGCCATTCCAAGACGCAGAAGGTCGACTCCGACGGTAACCCGTTGCCCTTGCCGGACCCAACCGAGGCCGGGAAGGAGCGCCGGTGGGCTCGTCGCGTGCTCGATGCGAGCTCGACCCGCGCCCACCGGAGATTCCACGACGTCCTGCTGAGCAGTGGGTGGGCCGTGCGATGCTATGGCGTGATTCGCGCCGCCGCCCTGCGCCAAACCGGGCTCCTCTTGCCGGTGTACGGCTACGAAAAAATCATGATGGCCGAGCTGAGCTTGCTCGGTCGGTTCCACGATATTCCCGAGACATTGTTCTTTCAGCGTGTGCACACAGAATCATCGAGCCACCTCGCATCGAGCGCAGAGCAACAGACGTTCTTTGCAGCCGCCGAAACGGACGCACACAGCTACCCACGTTTGGAATACCTACGTGGATACGTCCGGGCCCTCCGCCGGATGCCGGTTGCGCAGGTCGATCGGATCTTGGGTATGGCTTGGATCGCCCGGTACCTTCTGCAGGTCTCAAAGTGGAGATCCGTGTTGCTGAGTAGCATGCGAGGGACGGGAACCGGGGGCGCTGCGCGGGTCATCGAGCGGCTGACGGGTCAGGGGGAGTTCGAATCCGGATCCTGACGGCCGTCGCGACGGTGGCATCGCCGTGTAGTCGCAAAAACACCACTGCGACGTACGGCACGAAGCGCTCCATGAAGTGCACTTCTCCTCGGGGGATATGCTTCCCCGACCCTCACAAGCGCGCAGAGAGATTCTCATGCAGGTTCGCTTGATTCACGGATCGTGTCTGTCTCAGGACAAAGCACGAATATGGTCTGTACTTCAGAAGGCCGACCGCTCCGACTCTACCGACGTGTCCGAAATTGGGTGACCCCGAGCACATAGATCAGGGACGCGACGGCGTATGTTCGTGAGGCGAAACACATCGCCACTTGCGCCTGTTGTGCCGGGACAGTTGCCGGAACCATACAAGGATGATTGATCGCGCCGACAGGCTGTTGACACCGCTCAAGGAGGCGAATTGGTGGTTGCTCGCCCTCATGGGTGCGTTGATCGCCAGCTACGCGCTGGTGATGAAGCCGAGTATCCTCGGGGCCCTGGCTGTTGGTGGGTTCGCGGTGTTGTTGTTGTGCATTGCGACCTACCTGTGGCCGGTACGGGTGATGCAGTGGATGTTTTTCCTCCTGATGTGGGGGAGCACCCAGTTCCGTGTCCGCGACGAAACTGCGACGCTTCAGGGAATTGCGGATCTCCAGGTGTTGTTTCAGCTCGGTGTCTCCGGGGCCGCACTCGCCGCGGCCGCGGTCGCGATGCTCACCGACGCCTTTCCGCGCACCCGACTGCTGCTCAGCGAGTGGTTGCTCGCGGGGTTCGGTCTGCTAGCGCTCATGTCGCTTGCGTGGTCGTCGATTCCCACCGTGACGGCGATCCGAGCGGTTCAAGTACTCATTCTCGTGTTCTTCATCGGCGTGGCCGTACGAGTCTTGGGTCCGTCACGCGCGCTTCACGCGCTCTTTGTTTCGGCCGTGTGTTATACCATCATCGGGGTCACGATACGTCTCGCGACGGGTGGTGGGTACCAAAAGATCGACCTGAATGGTGCCGTACGCTTCACCTGGCTGTACATCCACCCGATCATCGCCGGAACGTATGCTATGTCTGCCGCGCTTTTTCTCGTGGTGCACTCGTTGTACCGCGAGGGACGAGTCAAGTTGCTTTCCCGCGTTCTTCCTTGGATGCTCGTCGGTGTCTTGTTGGTCGTCGCACTTGCGACGCGCTCTCGCGGCCCGGTCTTCGCTGGGATTGGGGGCCTGGGTGTCCTCGTCTTCTACAAATACTCCCGCCCGTGGGTCACGGCAGTCGCCCTTCCGGCGCTGCTGGCCGTTGGACTCTCTGCGTGGGCGGTGTTGCCGGTGCTGACCGAGTGGCTTGGCACTGGCGCGGCGGCGGGGAGCGCCGCCGGGGCGTTCCTGTTACGGGGCGAGGGATTGGACGGACTGCTCGACCTGAATGGACGTGTTGGCCTCTGGACCGACCTGCTGCCACTCTTTCGCGAAAAAGTGTTTCTTGGAAGCGGGTTCCTCGCGTCAAGGGAGTTCATCCTCGAATACCGCCATTGGGCCTCCGAGGCTCACAATTCCCTCGTCCAGTCATTGCTCGACGTGGGAATCATCGGCACGGTGTTTCTCTGGCTAGCGGTCGTGTTGACGTTCGTACCCTTCGCGGGAGGGAAGGCTGCGTCACCAACATCCCGGCGCGCGCGGGCCATCGGCATCACGATGCTCTTCTTTGTTGTGCTGAATTCCATGACGACGGCGAGCTTTGCCGGCGCGCCAGGGTACGAGTCGCTTCTTGCGTTTACGTGCATCGTCGCGGTGGCGGCGAATCGGCGAGGCGACCCCCGGTGACGATGCGCGTCAGGATAGGCTCAGGCATCTAGTGGCGACCGTCGCTCAACCGACCGACCGGATGTCATGGCGCGTGCTGGCGGGGAAGACGGCGACGTTCGGACCGTTGGCGCGCAAAGGTACCGTCGCGTTACTGGATCAGGGGATCATCAGTGGCACACGGTTCTTGACGACGATCCTCGTGGGAAGAGTGGCTGGGCCGGCGGAACTCGGATTGTATTCTCTCGCCGTGGCCGCGCTGATTCTCACGATCGTGATTCAAGAATCGCTCGTTACCACGCCGTACACCATCTACTGGACTCGGGTGCGGCACGAGGCGCAAGCGGAGTACACCGGGAGCGCATTCGTTCACCTGACGATACTCGCCGTCATGGCCACCATCGTGCTGAGCGTAGGTGCCGTCATCGCCCAAGTCGGCGGTTTCGCTCCCCCGACGCTCGCACCAATCCTCTGGGTTTTGGCGGGGATCATTCCGTTTGCGTTGCTCAAGGAGTTCGCCCGTCGCGCGGCGTTTGCTCAGCTCAAGCTGGGCGTCGTCTTTGCTGTCGATGCCAGCGCCGCTGCAATTCAGATCGGTCTCTTGCTCGCCTTGGCGTGGCAAGACGCGCTGACGGCGCTAACGGCGTACTTGGCGATTGGGTTTGCGTGTGCCGCGTCCGGGGTGACGTGGCTGTTTGCCGCCCGAAAGACGTTCTTGATTCGGTTGGCTTGTGTCGGGGCAGCCTGGAGGAGGAACTGGGGATTTGGCCGATGGGTATGCGCCGGTCAGGTTGGCGGCGTCGTTCATGGCTACCTGCTGTACTGGGTGCTCGCCTTCGTTTTGGGTGCCGGCGGCACGGGTGTGTATGCGGCGGCTGAAAGCATGATTCTGTTTTCGAATCCGTTGATTCTCGGGCTCGGCAGCTTGCTCGATCCCGAAAGCGCCCACAGCCTCGCATCAGGGGGACAAGCGCAGTTGCTCGCTGTCGTCAAACGAAGTGTGTTGTTTGTCGGCAGCATCATGAGCGTGTTTGTCGCACTGCTCTTTGTGTTCGGCGACTTCGCCATGTCGATGCTGTACGGCCCCGACTTCGTGGGACATGGAATGGTGATTTCTATACTCGGGGTGGGCGCGTTATTGAGCGCGTGTAGCATCCCATTGTCGAGCGGACTCAAGGCGATGGAGCGGCCGGACGTGAACTTCCATGCTCGGATCTTGGCGATGGTCGTCACCTTGATCCTGGCCTTTCCACTCGTCACACGATGGGGAGTTCTGGGGGGGGCCGTCGGTCTGCTCGTTGGTCACGTGGCGAATGTGTTGGTAAAAGCCACGGTCTTCCACCGTCTCGCCGTGTCGCCATCGATCGAACACCCGTCCCACCGCGATCAGGTTGGTTTATGAGAATCATCCGATACCTACCCCGATTCAGACGCGCCTACCGCGAACTCGAGACGTTGGCGCAGCGCGAGCAATGGTCGCGCGGAGACATCGAGGCATTTCAGCTCGACCGCCTGAACACGGTGTGGCGTCACGCTGTCACCCATGTGCCGTACTACCGCGATCTCAATGCGGCCAACAACCTCCCAGAGCAGTTTTCCAGTGTGGCGGATTTCAAGGCGACCGTCCCGGTGCTGCGCAAAGAGACGGTGCAGCGGAACCCCGATGCGTTCTTGTCTACGCAAGCGGAGCGGGGCATGTGGTGGCGTACCGGTGGTTCGACTGGCACGCCGATGCGCGTCTACTGGTCGCATGCAGCACATCGCGAAGTCATGCGTGCCAAGTATCGACATCTTCAGATGTGGGATTGCGATATCCTCGATCGATCGGCGGTGTTGTGGGGGCATAGCGCGTCGTTTGCGCCTGGACTGGCAGGCCGAATCGACGCGTTGCAGACCCAGATGGAAGACCGGTTGCGCGGGCGTCTCCGTCTTTCAGCGTACGAACTCGGCCGCGACGACTTGCAGAAGTACCTGGCGCAAATCGCGGCTTTTCGACCTCGTATGCTGTACGGATATGGAAGTGCCCTGCATCTGTTGGCACGAGAGGCGGAGGGGTGTGGTTTTCGTTGTGATGCGATACGCATGGTCACGTTGACGGGGGAGCCGGCGTTTCCGTACATGGTCGACTCGATCGAACGCGCGTTCGGCGCGCCGGCGACCATCGAGTACGGATCGCATGAGTGTGGCCTCACGGCCGTCGAATGGTCCGACCGCACGCTGCGCGTTCGCGAGGATCTGGTGTTGGGCGAGTCGTTACTTCGCGAAGATGGGCGGCACGACATCGTGCTCACCGTGCTGTCAAATCCATCGTTCCCCATCCTCCGCTATGCGATCGAAGACGTGACGGATGCCCCGTTGTCGTTTCCTGACCGTGGCTTTGCCGTTCTCTCGAATGTGGCTGGCCGAAACAACGACTTGGTGGTCACGCGTTCCGGGCGCTGTCTCCACTCAGCCACGTTTGACGCGTTGTTCAAGTACGGCCAAGCGGGCATTCGGCGGTTTCGGGTCCGTCAACATGCCGACGGGTCGCTCGCCGCGCTGGTAGAAGCCACCGACACGGCGGTCGCCATCGACACCACACGGCTCGCGAGCCGTTTGACCGAGCTCCTGGAAGGCTTTCCGGCACGCGTCACCGTCGTGGACGAGCTTCCGCAGACGGCGGCGGGGAAACACCGGATGGTGCTGTCCGATCTGGCGCATGCTGGGAATGGGAACGGCGGTGCGGGACACACGAAGCCAAACGGAACGCGCGGATCGACACCTGCGCACGAGGGACCGCAACGTGTTGCCGAGGTGTCAGCCGACCCTGTGAAGCGGCGCTCCGACACCGGCTCCACCAAAGCGGCGGTACTCCGCAATTTGGTCGTTCGGCCGGAGATTGCGTTTCTGATGGAAGCCCACAACGGGCTGAGCGCCAAGATCGCGGAAGAAGCCGGCTTCGAGGCCCTCTGGGCAAGCGGTCTTTCGATCTCCGCGGCGCTCGGCGTCCGCGACTCCAACGAGGCCTCGTGGACGCAGGTGCTCGAGGTGCTGGAGTTCATGAGCGACGGGACGACGATTCCCATTCTGGTGGATGGGGATACCGGGTACGGGAACTTCAACAATATGCGTCGCCTCGTCCGCAAGCTCGAACAGCGGGGAATCGCCGGCGTGTGCATAGAAGACAAACTCTTTCCGAAGACCAACAGCTTCCTCCGGGGCACGACGCAACCGCTGGCCGACGTCGGAGAGTTCTGTGGGCGGATTCAAGCCGGGAAGGAAGCGCAGACATCCGACGATTTTGTGATCGTTGCGCGAGTAGAGGCGTTCATTGCCGGTTGGGGGTTGGCCGAGGCCATCCGACGGGCGGAGGCGTACCGTGTGGCCGGAGCCGACGCGATTCTCATGCACTCCGCGCAGCGATCGCCGCAGGAAGTGTTGGCATTCCAACGCGAGTGGGACGACCGGCTCCCGGTCGTGATCGTCCCTACCAAGTACTACGCCACGCCAACCGACGTGTTCAGGGAGTTCGGCTTCTCGTGTGTGATCTGGGCGAATCATCTCATGCGTTCCTGCATTACCACTATGCAGCGAACGGCGCAGCAGATCTACGAGGATGAGTCGCTCATCAACGTGGAGGATCGTGTCGCGCCGCTCGCGGAAGTCTTTCGAATCCAGGGTGCCCCCGAGCTGGCGGCGGCCGAAAAACGCTACTTGCCAAACAGCACGAAAAAGGCGCGCGCCGTCGTGCTCGCTACAGCCGCAGGTCGTGAGTTGGGTGAGTTGACGGCCCATAAGCCGAAATGCATGGTCGACATTGCCGGACAGCCGTTGCTGTCGCGCATCGTGGAGACGTATCGAGGTGCCGGAATACGCGACATCGCCGTCGTACGCGGATACAAGAAGGAGTCCGTGACCATCGCCGGCGTGACGTATCATGACAATGATGAACCGGAGTGTACGGGCGAGGCCTGTGCGCTGGCAAAGGCACTTCCGGCCATCGAAGGCCCGTGCATCATTTCGTACGGTGACGTGCTCTTCAAGAAGTTCATTCCCCAGCAGTTGACTGAGCTCGATGCGGATTTCGGCGTGATGGTGGATGCGAATTGGCGGGAGAGCCGGAACCGGGAACGCCATGCGGATTATGTCACGTGTTCTCATCCCAATTCACGAACGGCAGTCTGCGAGCGGATCGTGCTCGAGGACGTTTCCGATCGATGTGATGACGAAGTCACCCACGGGGAGTGGATGGGATTTCTCTGGTTATCCGCGGCGGGCGCGACGTTTCTGCGCGAGGTATTGGCGGAGATCGACGGTGATCCGGAACGACGGCAGACGATGGATTTGGCGGGGTTGTTGCGAACCGTGTTGCGGGCCGGCAAGGAAATCCGTGTGATCTATACGACTGGGAACTGGCTCGACGTGGACAGTGTCGAGGATGTGCTGGTAGGAAGCAGCTTTCAGTGATTCAGGGAGAATCGTTTCTAGAGGGCCTGCGAGGCGCCGGTTTCGGGTTGGTGTCAGGGGTTCCCTGCTCGTATCTCACGCCGTTGATCAACGCAGTCATCGACGACTCTCGTGTCGCGTACGTTGGCGCGACCAACGAGGGTGACGCCGTGGCGATCGCCTGTGGCGCCGAGTTGGGGGGGACGCCAAGTGTGGTGATTTTCCAGAACTCGGGGTTTGGGAATGCTGTCAGCCCGCTCACGTCACTCACCGCGACCCTGAAGATACCCGTGCTGATCGTCACGACGTGGCGCGGTCAACCAGGTGGTGACCCCGATGAGCCGCAGCACACGATCATGGGACGCATCACGCCCAACCTCTTTGATCTCATTGGGATTCCGTGGGAAGAGTTCCCAGATCGTGACGGGGATATATCGACGGTGTTGGATCGAGCCGTCGGCCACATGCGATCCGCGCGCACGCCGTACGGTCTGATCATGCAGAAAGGTTCGGTGGCGCCACGACATCTCGAAACCCAGCCAGATCTCGAAAGTGACTTCCAGCTGGGCGACGCGCTGCCGACGCGCCCGGTGTCCGATCGGCACCGGCAAGACGACGTGCTTTGCACCGTCACTGATGCGACGAATAATGACGACCTGCTGCTGGCCACCACAGGGTATACGGGGAGAGCGCTGTTTGCATTGGGAGACCGTGCCAACCAGCTCTACATGGTTGGTTCCATGGGGTGTGTCTCCAGCATGGGTCTTGGGTTGGCGCTGGCGCAGCCCAACCGCCGAGTGGTTGTGCTCGATGGTGATGGCGCGGCGCTGATGCGTCTGGGCGCCATGGCCGCGGTGGGACACGAGCGCCCGCCGAACCTCTTGCACATTCTGTTGGACAACGCGGTGCATGATTCAACAGGGAGCCAGGCGACCGTGGCGCCGACGGTTGACTTTGCTACGCTCGCGCGGGCCTGTGGCTACCCCGTGTCTGCTCGCATCGGGGCGCTCACCGAACTCGGTGATCTGATTCGGCAGGATCATCGAGCGCTGACGTTTGCCCACGTTCGCACGCTTCCGAGAGAAGACCGAAAGCTCCCGCGCCCGCATATCTCGCCCGATCGGGTGGCGGCGCGGCTCCGTGCATGGATGGAGGTCGCACCATGGTCTTGAACGGTCGAAAGCGGTTGCTGAACCCCGGCCCGGTGACGCTGACCGACCGGGTGCGCCAAGCCATGACGCGTGAGGACCTCTGCCATCGGGAGACGGTGTTTGCCAACTTGCAGGCGGCGGTTCGCACCGGGTTGACGAGCGTCTACCGGGAGACGGAGTCGGAGTATTCGGCCGTGCTGCTCACGGGGTCCGGAACGGCGGCCGTTGAAGCGATGGTGGGATCGCTCGTGCCCGCTGCGGGCAAGCCAGTGGTGGCGGCCAACGGCGTCTACGGCGAGCGCATCGCCGAGATTCTCACGCTCCAGGGCAAGCCGTTCACGATGGTCCGCGCCTCGTGGACCGAAGCCATCGACGTCGAGTCGATCGCCCGGGAGTTGGAGTCGGACGAGGATATCACCCACGTCATCGCGGTGCACCACGAGACCACGACCGGTCGGCTGAACGACCTCACGCGCGTCGGGGAGCTATGTCGGGCTCATGCCGTGCCGCTGCTCCTTGATGCCGTCAGCAGCTTTGGCGCTGAATCGATCGAGTTCGATCGCTGGAACGTGCAGGCGTGCGCCGCGACCGCGAACAAGTGCTTGCACGGCGTACCGGGTGTGTCATTCGTGCTCGCAAAGCAGTCGGCTTTCGCCGACAGAGAGTCCGGCTCGCCAACACTGTACCTCGACCTGTTCCGCCATCGCCAGGCGCAGGATGCCGGCCACCCCCTGTTCACGCCTGCCGTGCACGTCACGTACGCCCTCCACGAGGCGTTGGCGGAACTCGACGATCGCGGTGGCTGGGAGGCTCGCCGCTGCCACTATCGATCGCTGTCGCAGCGTGTGCGGGCGGGGCTCGAACATCTCGGCCTCGACCTCTTGTTGGGTGACGAGAGCCAATACGCATCCATGTTGAGTTCGTTTGTGTTGCCACCGGGGCTCGCGTACGAACGGTTAGCAGACGATCTGCTGCGACGCGGCTTCGTCGTGTACCCGGGGCAAGCGTCTTTGAAGGACGCCATCGTGAGGATTGCTGTAATGGGAGATCTCCTCTGTTCGGACATCGAGCTCTTGGTCGATGGCTTCGCCGATGTCGTGACCCAGGCTCGATCGGACGCCACGCACTCTAACCCCTCGCCGTCACCTGTCGAATGACGACGATCGGCGGGGAGTCTCTCAGCTATCCGCACGGCGAGGGCGTCGAGGCCGGATCCGTCGCGGAGTCCAGCGCGACCCAGGGCGCGGTCTCGGGAGCGTTCACGCTTCGCATTCATCCGCCTGCCGTGGCAAAGGTGCTGGCCGTCGTCATCGTCTTCCTCGTCGTCGTCGGCACGATCGCCAACATCATCATCTATCATGTTGCGCCGGACCCGGACCACAAGATTGCGCGGATGATGCAGCGATTCGATCTCGGATTCGAGCCGAGCCTGGCTAACTGGTATTCGTCAATCGTGTTGTTGACTAATGCGGGGATCGTGTGGCTAGTGGCGTTTGTGAAGCGGCATCGTAGCGAGCAATACGTGCGGCACTGGTTCGCGCTTGGCTTCGTGATGCTCTACATGGCGATCGATGAGGCCATCATGATCCATGAGATGTTCGACAGTACGCTCCGAGACGTGTTGCAGACCGGCGGAATTCTCTACTTCGCATGGGTGATTCCCGGCGCGGCGATGGTGTTGGCGGTCGGGCTTGGTTTTTCAGGTTTCCTTCGGCACCTCGACAGCCGAACCCGGATGCTGTTCGTTGCAGCCGGGACGATTTTTGTCGCGGGCGCCATTGGGATGGAACTGATAGCGGGATTGGTCATGGATGCGCACGGCTCCATCGCCGCGGGCGTGTTGTCGTTGGGACATACCTTTGAGCAGGCGGCGGAAGAAGGTCTCGAGATGTTTGGCGCGCTCATCTTCTTGTACGCGAACCTCGACCTTCTAAGCAGAGACTTGAGCAGCGTCCGCTGCTCCCTATCGATCAAGTAGTCGTCCGACACGACGCTTCCCTCACCCCATCACGGCGGTCGATCTACTGTCGAGCGCGGCCGATGGGACGGAGCCTCACCGGGTCCTCGAACTGCGTCTTACCGGCGACATCTACGGCAAATCGCTTGTAAGAACCGGCCGGCGCACGGCAGGCCGAACGGGCAGGTTGTCCACCACATCCACAGCGAATGACGAGAGCGAAGGAAATCATCCGGCTTCCCGGGGAGCTGGCCCGTCGATGGTACCGCGGCGGGTTGGCCCACACGGCGGAGTGGGTTTCGTATCAGCTATCGTGGCGCTACCGGGAGTGGAAGTTGGGCCTGAGGACGCGGGCAGACGACCACGGATTCACCGTCGGGGACGACGGTGACAATCTTGGGTACGAGCCAATCGACAGCCGGTGCTTTGAGACGATTCTCGACCACCTCCACGTCCGGCCGGATGTCGACGTGTTTCTCGATTACGGCTGCGGAAAGGGCAGGGCGCTCGTTCTTGCCGCGTTGCGCCCGTTTCGCGCGGTCATTGGGATCGAGCGGTCGCGACCGCTGTGTGCGGTCGCCGACTCGAACGTGCGCGTTGCGCTGAGTCACTTGCGGTGTCGGGACGTCCGAATCGTCAACGCCGACGCCGCGACGTACCAGCTCCCGGAATCGGTCACGACGGTCTTCATGTTCAAGCCGTTTCGCGGCCACGTGCTGCAGGCGGCGCTCGATCAGATTCGCGCCTCGGTGATACGAAGTCCCAGGCGGGTCCGGATCGTTTACGTGTTGCCGGCGACTGAAGGGGACGCCTTGTCCGAGTGCGAGTGGCTCACGAAACTGTCGTTCTTGCCCTCGGGGTTTTGGACACATGTCAAATGCTTGCTGTACGAAGTGAATTGTGACGTCGCCCGCCTCGAAATCGTGCGGTGAGCCACACACGCGGATCGCGCAAAGAAACAGCTTGGGCTCGGAACTTGCGGACTACACAGACCGGATAGAACCGCACTGCCACCAGGAGTAACTCGGATGATGTCAGCGGTGCTCTGGTTGGGGAGCGCCTAGTGAACGTGCCCTTCGCGGAATCTTTTACTGGGCGTTCCGTTTTTGTGACGGGGCATACAGGGTTTAAGGGTTCTTGGCTCTGTCTGTGGCTCGAGCGCCTAGGTGCTCAGGTCACTGGCTATGCCTTGGCTCCGCCAACCGAACCGAACAACTTCACGATTTCAGGTGTTCGGGAGGTGCTAGTCGAGCATCATGAAGCGGATGTTCGGGATCACCTCCAGCTTCGCCAAGCATTGCAGAATGCGGCACCTGATGTCGTTTTTCACCTCGCCGCGCAGTCGATCGTCCGGGAGGGCTACCGGACGCCTCGCGATACCTTCGCGACCAACACCATGGGAACAGCGAACCTGCTCGAGGGGGTCCGACATCTGAACAGGCCGTGCGTGGTCGTTGCCGTAACGAGCGACAAGTGCTACGAAAATCGAGAGCAGGTGTGGGGATACCGGGAAGAAGACCCCATGGGCGAGTACGATCCTTATGGGGCAAGCAAGGGGGCGGCAGAACTCGTTATTCGGAGCTACCGCCGATCGTTCTTTCCTCCGGAGAATCTCGCGGAGCACGGGATCAAGCTGGCGTCCGGAAGAGCGGGAAACGTCATTGGGGGAGGGGATTGGACGGCGGATGCCCTGGTGGTAGATGTGGTCAAGGCGCTCATGGCCGACCAGCCCGTCCAGGTGAGAAATCCGAACGCATTTCGGCCGTGGCAGCACGTGTTGCAGGCCCTGAGCGGTTATCTCACGCTTGCCGGTCGCTTGCTTGCTTCTGATGACCCGCAGCTGTGCAGCGGATGGAATTTTGGCCCGCTTCCGGGGAACGAACTTCCCGTGCGGGACATCGTGGTGCGGTTCCTCGAGTTTTGGGGCGGCGGCTCGTGGACCGATGTCAGCAACCCCACCGCCCCTCACGAGTCGAATATCCTGCGCCTCGCCATTGACAAGGCCATCTGGCAACTAGACTGGCGGCCGCAATGGTCGGTTCACGACACCTTGCGTGAGGCAGCGCGATGGTATCGGCGGTATGTCGACGATCCCCGGTGCATGCGTGAATTGAGTGTCGACCAGATTGCCGCATACGAGGCAGCATTGGGTGGGGAGCGCGAAACGATCGATGCGTTACCGTAGCGTGGCGACGAGAGGAGCATGGCGAAGCATACGCGGTGCGACGATCCTGTCCGTCGCCCATTCGACGGCCCCCAGAACGGGATTGGAGTGACCCGTGCGTTTTGACGAGTCGAGGCGTCTCCAGCAGAAGGCACACGCGATCATTCCGGGTGGATGTCACACCTATGCGAAGGGGGACGACCAGTATCCGTTGCTGAGCCCCGGCTTCATCGCGCGGGGGCTGGGGTGCCACATCTGGGACGTGGATGGCAACGAGTTCATCGAGTACGGCATGGGGAACCGATGTGTGACGCTGGGGCACGCCTACGAGCCGGTGGTCCGTGCCGCTCGGGAAGCGATGCTTCGCGGCGTGAATTTCGGGCGTCCCTCGCCGCTCGAAGTCGAATGCGCTGAAACCCTCTTGGAGCTGATTACCGGCGCGGAGATGGTCAAGTTTGCCAAGGACGGATCGTCCGTCACGACCGGCGCCGTCAAGCTTGCGCGAGCGTATACGGGACGAGATCTCGTCGCGGTGTGCTCCGACCATCCGTTCTTTGCCACGCACGATTGGTTCATCGGCACGACTCCGCTCGATGCTGGCATCCCCCAAGCGGTCAAGGACCTCACTGTTGGTTTTCGCTACAACGACGTCGCGAGCGTTCGGCGGCTTTTTACGCACTACCCGAACCAGATCGCCTGCCTGATCATGGAACCGGCAAAGTACGAGGATCCGGAAAATGGGTTTCTCCACGAGGTGCAGCGGATCTGTCACCAACATGGCGCCGTCTTCATTCTCGATGAAATGATCACCGGATTTCGCTGGCACGTGGGCGGCGCGCAGCGATACTACGACATCGTGCCCGATCTCTCCGCGTTCGGGAAGGCGCTTGCAAACGGATTTTCGGTCTCGGGCCTGGTTGGGCGACGGGAGATCATGGAACTCGGCGGGTTAGACCACGACCGGGAACGGGTCTTCCTCCTCTCGACTACGCACGGTGCTGAAACCCACGCGCTTGCAGCAGCCATTGCCACGATGCGCGTGTACCGATCCGAAGGCGTCGTCGAGCGGTTGTATACACAGGGTGAGCGGCTCCGGACCGGCGCAACCCAGGTCATTGAGGCGTTGAACCTGGCGGAGTCGGTGCAGATCCTGGGGAAACCCTGTAGCCTCGTCTACGCAACCAACGACGGGGACGGCAAACCTTCCCAGGCCTTCCGAAGTCTGTTCATCCAAGAATTGGTCAAGCAGGGCGTCTTTGGCCCGTCGCTGGTGGTGAGCTATTCGCACTCAGACGAAGATATCGACCGCACCGTCGAGGCGATCGAACGCGCATTGACGGTGTACGCCCGGGCACTGGATGAAGGGATCGCACGATACCTCGTCGGGCCACCCTCGCAATCTGTGTATCGTCGATACAACAACCCGCCGCCGGCGGAAACCGAGCGGATCAGGGCGGTGGGGTCGTGATTCCGGACGGTGGCGCCGACATGTCATCGAATACGGCACGCGTCGGCGATGAGAT
>JBFIZG010000041.1:0-15497 GCA_041604955.1 Gemmatimonadales bacterium
CGGTAATGTGGACAGTCAGAATCGCCGCGCCGAGATCGGTTGGACGTGGTTGGGCCGCCCCTTTCACCGGAAGGCGTACAACACCGAGGCCAAACTCCTGATGCTTGCGCATGGCTTCGAACGGATGGGATGTATTCGAGTGGAATTCAAGGTCGATGTCCTCAACGTACGATCCCGTAAGGCGGTCGAACGGCTCGGCGCCAAACACGAAGGCGTTCTCCGTCACCATATGATCCTTCCCGACGGCCGGCGGATCGATTGGGTGGTCTACAGCATATTGGAAGATGAGTGGCCTGCTGTGCGCTTCGGACTCGAGAATAAGCTCGCTCAACATGATGAGCATCGGTGATGGGTGACCAGTCGACGGAAAGAGGAGTCGTGTGTCGTAGCGTTTGTGCACAATCGCGGGTACGGCGCGCGCGGCGGTACTCGACTGGCAGATGGCTGCGACGGACGTATCCACGCCGCGGCCTTGAGAGTGCCAGCGCCATCTGGGTCTCTTCGTTGGGCAGGGGCTCCATGTCACCAATCACCTCTCATCACACACACCGTGCGGAAGGAGTAATGCCAATGGTGGTTCCCGAACACACCGTCTACTACCTCGAGATCGTCACACCAGAAGCCGAGGCGACACGCGATTTATACGGCGAGGCGTACGGCTGGAACTTTCAGGGGATGAAACCCGAACTGGGGAATGCGTTCGTGGCAGAACTCCCGGGGGGGTCGCGCTGCGGCATTCGCGCCCCCATGCACGAGCAGGAGAAGCCGACCGTGCGTACGTATCTACGTGTGACCGATATCGAGCAGGCCGTTGAACGCGTCAAGCTCTTGGGAGGCACAATCGCGCTCGAGCCCACGGAGATAGCCGGACACGGGAAAATCGCGATCTACCTACACGCTGGAATCGAGCAGGGGCTGTGGCAGGTACCGTGAACTTGTCTGACGCGCCCACCCGCGGTGAGCAGGTGGCGTTCGGTCGGGAAGTCGATTGATTTGCCCGACCGCAAGCGTTTGCGCACGTTTGGTGAGTGAGGGTGAGTGGCGATCAGGGTCACCGGGCGACATTAGGAGGATAACCGTGTCGGACGCGACCCCCCCGAGGTCACCCGACCGACTTGGCCATGCGATTCCCGTGTTCAGCGTGGGCGACCTTGCCGCGAGCATTGACTACTATGTCGACGTGCTCGGGTTCACGCTCGACTGGACCCATCCAGGTGGCGTCGCATCCGTGTCGCGCGACGACTGCTGCATCTTTCTGTGCCAGGGCGATCAAGGGTCTCCTGGCGCGTGGACCTGGATCGGCGTGCGCGATGTCGACGCCCTGCATGCCGAGCTGGTCGCCCTGGAGGCACGAGTGCGGCACCCCCCTACCAATTACGAGTGGGCCCGCGAGATGCAGATTCAGGATCTGGATGGCAACGTGTTGCGGATGGGATCCGAGGCCACGCCCGATGAGCCGCTCGGTCCGTGGCTGGACATGCGCGGCAACCTCTGGAGACAGTCCGCCACCGGCGAGTGGATTCGCGCGGAAGAATGAAACTCGCTGCGCTGGACGATATCCGGAGTCTTGGGCGCCAACGGCCGACGGTGTCGTGAGGTAACCAAGCATGATATTCAGACTGATGGCGCTCCTCGTCCTCGCCGCATGCATGAGCATATCGACGTACATGCGGTGGCAAGCCCGACGGAGCAGTACCGTTGTCCCCCGTCACAGGGAACGTCCATTGCTGATCGTCGGCCGACTCGTGGTCGGGCTCCCGCTCTTTGGAGGCGCGCTGACCTACGTCTCGAACCCGCGATGGATGGAGTGGGCGTCAGCGGGCTTGCCAGCCTGGTCCCGGTGGCTGGGAGTGGGGATTGGACTCCTTACCGTGCCCGCCGTGTACTGGGTGCTGCGCACTCTCGGAGCAAACGTGACCGAGACCGTGCTCACCAAGAGCGATCACCGACTCGTCACCACCGGTCCGTATGCTTGGGTGCGGCACCCCTTGTATGCAACTGGGAGTACACTCTTCTTGAGCATCGGGCTCATGGCGGCCAACTGGTTTATCCTGCTATGGGCAGTGATTGCGCTGATGGGGATTCGTCTGTCGGTCATCCCCGTTGAGGAGCGGGCACTGGTGGCGAAGTTCGGGAACCAATATCGACGCTATCAACGCCGGACGGGAATGCTGCTCCCGTCGCTGCGTGGTCGCGGTGGTGCCTAGGCGGAAGTGTTGGAGGAACGCGCTCGGGTGGCTTAAGTCCAGGAGTTCGGTGTGCCTTCGGCGGACTGAGCATGTTTTGAGGCGGCTGTTAGTCGACGCCGTCCCGGCGACCCAGACGCACAGATGACTCGCAGCGTCGGGAGGCATCAACGCACTCCTACGCAGGGATCACGACCATGGAACAGGAAGTCCGAGCGGCTACGAAGGGCGACGTTCCGGCGCTCGTGGAGCTTATGGCGGAGTTCTATGAGGAGTCCGGGTACGAGTTGAATCGGGAGCACGCTCGACGGGCCTTCGGGGATCTCCTAGCGGATCCGGGGCTCGGTGTAGCATGGTTGATGGTAGCCGAGCAGCGTGCAGCCGGCTACGTGGTTCTCACGTTTGGATTCAGTATGGAGTTTGGCGGTCGGGATGGGTTCGTGGACGACCTCTTTGTGCGACGGGAGTACCGCGGCCGGGGGATGGGGAGAGCCGCACTGGATACGGTTCGCGCGCGGTGTCTTGCCGAAGGCGTTCGCGCACTCCATCTCGAGGTAGGTCGAGACAACACCGTTGCACAGCGGCTGTACCAGGGGGTGGGCTTTCGGGACAACGACCGCCAGCTCTTGACACTACGGCTTGCAGAACCCAGTCACCGCGCGTAATAGGCGCGTGATAGCGAGTCGACAGCCGGCGAATCGAGAGAAACCTCAGACGACTGAAGCAACACGAACGATGAGCGAACCGACACTTCGTTCACAGATTGACGCCGCGAGCGAATACGAGGCGTTGATGGTTCCGGCGCTCTTCGGGCGATGGGCGTCCAAGGTGGTTCAGGCTGCGCAGATCGGGCCGGGTCAACGAGTGCTCGATGTGGCGTGCGGAACCGGAGTCTTGGCCCGCGAAGCGGCGTCCCGTGCCGGACCGACCGGATTCGTCGCAGGGTTGGATCCCAATCCCGGGATGCTAGACGTCGCCGCGCGGCTCTCCCCCGCGGTCGAATGGCGGCAGGGAGTCGCAGAAGCCCTGCCGTTCCCGGATGAGTGCTTCGACGCGGTCGTCAGCCAGTTCGGCCTCATGTTCTTCGAGGACCGCCACGAGAGCCTTCGCCAAACGCTGCGCGTGCTCACGCCAGGAGGACGTTTGGCTTTCGCTGTCTGGGACACTCTTGAAAACAATCCAGCGTACGCGACCGAGGTGGCGCTGCTGCAGCGGATCGCCGGGGAGCGCGCTGCCGATGCAGTACGCGCGCCGTTCGTGTTGGGCGATCGCCACGATCTCGTCACGTTGTTTTCGGCGGCTGGGGTTTCCGTAGTGGAAATCACCACCGATCGGGGCGCGGCCGAGTTTCCCAGCGTTCGTGTCATGGTTGAGGCGGATCTCAGAGGCTGGTTGCCCGTCATGGGTGTCGCTCTATCGGAGGAGCAGATCGCCACCATCCTCGAAGAAGCTGAAAACGCTCTCAGACCCTATGTCGCAGCCGACGGGACAGCGGTTTTTGATTCATCCGCCCACGTCGTCATCGGGACTAGGCCGTAGGTCAGGAGTGTTCGGGGAGCGAACATTGATTGGAAGTCCGGGTTCATCGCAGCGGTGAGTCTTCGCCACCACGTGCCACGAGATGAGCTCGATCTCCTTGCTCGCCTGCCGGGCTCCAGGCTCTGTGAAGTGCGCTGCGCGGGCTACAACGCCGGCTGGGCGACGGGCGGGTTCGTGGAGCAAGCAGCGCTCACGTTCAACAACGGAGATCAACTCGAGCTCCGGTTCGAACCCGTGCTGTTTGGAACTCACGTTCCCACTGATTGTCGGATTGCGGTCCGCCGAGGACCCATTACGCGAGAGCCGGAACCGGATGATGTGAACCTTGCTCGACAGATCGAACAAGTCTTGAACCTCAGCTCCCCGTTCGTAATCGCCGAGATACATGTCTACGAGCACATCGGCGGCTCTGCCGACAGGGCGTATATTTTGGGAGTTGGCGAATACCAGGGCGAGAGTGGCGGCGACAAGATCTGCAACGTGCTGGCCCGCGATGGACGCGCCCTCCATCTGTGCGCTGATTCTGCAGACTCGCCGGAGATGACTATCGACGGGACGCTCCCGGTTCTGGACAAAGGGACGTTCAGGCTGCAGAAGATTATTCGGTGAGTCTCACTGCCGACTTCGGCACAAGAGTCTCTCCGCGTCGTGCCACCTGCCTGACGACCCCGAGTCCCGCCTGCGGAGGTACAGGGAGGAGACGATGCAACTAGCTGGAACGGTCATCTATGTAGACGATGTGCCTGCGGCAGTGGACTTCTATCAGCGCGCTTTTGGTATCGGCGTGAAGTTTGTCGATCTCGATGTCCAGCTGCCGAATCGACGCTCGGCGGCCAAGTACCAGTTCGCAGAGCTCGCGACCGACGGTGGCCCACTGCAACTCGCCACACACGCCCTGGGGTCTCTGCTACTTCCCGGGTACACGCGTCCAATGGACGGCCGTCCGGCTGGCATCGAGATCGCGTTTTTCACAGATGACGTGCAAGCGGCGTTCGACCGTGCCGTAGAGGCCGGCGCCACCGTTGTCGCGCAACCCAAGGTGATGCCCTGGGGTCAGACCGTGTCGTACGTCCGAAGTCTTGAAGGCACCTTTGTTGGCATTTGCTCACCACCCAGCGCGGAGCCATGAATCGGATTTGGTGGCGGCGATCGCTTGTCCACAAGAGTGGGTTCTGTCGGGTCGGGGTGCTCCAGGGTCTTCGTATCGTCTCTCGTGCCTGTGTTGCTTCGTTCGGCTTTCTGCTCCTGTCGACTCCAATGCCGGCGCAGCAACGGAATCGTACACTTACGGTCGCTGTTGGCCCTTCACTCTATGATTTTGGTGGTGCAGATGAAGAATCGCGACTGTCAGGCGTAGGCTTTGTGTTTGCCGCGCGACTGGATCATGCGTTGGCAGAGACGGTGATTGCGGAGGTTAGCGTTGGCTACTTCGAATACAGACATGAGCGCGAGCGTGGTCCTGTTCGATCGCTTCTGCCGGAGGTCAATGTCCAGTATGCACGCGCCAATGGGGTTGTGCGCCCATACATTGGTATTGGCGGGGGTCTGGACGTTCGGCTGCAACATGGAACTGCAGGTACGGTCCATGCCGTTCTGGGCACGCGTGTCGCATTGGCTCCTCGTTGGAATGTTAGAGCCGAAGTACGCGGACGGGTCCTGGTACCATTCAGCGCCTGGGCGGATCTGACGTTGGGTGCCGAGCGGACGTTCTAGTGGCCGCGAGACCAAACGTACAGCCATCCGGCTGCTCACTTGCATCAGCGACGGCATGCTACGATTCTCAATCAGGGGACGGGCTCGCTAAAGGCTGATCAGCAGTGTTACACGAGACATCACCTCGGGAGCATTGCGAGTGATGAGCACGCAAGAGAGCGTGCAACGGCTCATTCATGCCGCACACGCCATCATCGAGAGCACGGTGGTACGGTTTGGGGGGTTGGGTACACGCCAGCTCAATTGGAAGCCAACCGTCAGCACGTGGAGCGTCGGTCAGTGTTTTGACCACTTGGTCACCGCGAACACCGCCTATTTCCCGACATTCCAGACGATTCTGCGCGGCGAAAAAGTCAGCACTTTTTGGGAGCGCTTACCCTGGTATCCGTCCCTATGGGGAAAGGTCCTTCTCAAGGCCTTCGACCCCGAGTCGCCTCGACGACTCAAGGCTCCGAAGGTGTTTCGGCCATCGGCCGGCAACATCGATGCGGCCGTCATCGACCGATTTGTCGAGCAACAGCATCAATTCGCTCGTTACATGGACGCCATGAAGGACATGGACCTGGAGCGCGTGATCATTTCCTCTCCGGTCACGAGTCTCGTTACCTACAGTTTACTGGACACCTACAGAATGTTGATCATGCACGAGCGTCGGCACATCCGTCAGGCGACGAAGGTGCTTGAAACGGAAGGCTTCCCGATTTGATGTGTACCCTGGCACCGGGACCGGGTCATGACTGATCGACGGCACTTGGTCGCATTCGACCCGGATCGCTTTGCAAAACATGCCGAAACGGACGGCTTGACAGACTCGTTGTCGATATTTCGCTACGCCCACCGTCACAACCTTTGGGACGGTTCTGAAACTCCGTCCGGTCCGGGTTCCAGCCGAATGCAAACCGCGGCGATAGCCGAGGCGCTTCCGCGGTTGTGCCATCGATACGGCGTGCGCGCGCTGCTTGACGTTCCGTGCGGAACCTTTCATTGGATGGCGCATGTGTCCCTTCCCGGTGTTTCGTATACGGGTGGGGACATCGTGCCGGAAGTCGTTGCCGAAGCGGTTCGGCGTCATGGTACCCCCAGCCGCCGGTTCCTCGAAATCGATTTGACCTCCTCAGCACTTCCAGCCGCCGACCTGTTGCTGTGTCGTGATTGTTTCGTCCATCTGTCGTATTCGGACGTCGTGAAGGCAATGGACAATATTCGACAGAGTCGAATCAAGTACCTTGTCGCAACGACGTTCACGGCGGAAACGAAGTTTCGTGACATCAGGACCGGCGACTGGCGTCCGATAAATCTCGAAGCGTCCCCGTTCGGGTTTCCCCGACCGATCGAATTGGTGCGAGAAGGGTGTACGGAGCAGGACGGTGCGTTCAGCGACAAGTCACTAGGACTATGGCACGTGCGCGATCTTCCGGATCTGAGCGCGAGTGGAGAGCAGTCGAACCTCGGCGACGATCGATGAGTGCGGAGCGTCCGGTGTTTCTGACTGCGCACTGGCGTCACCTGGTCATGCTCAACTACGTGGTCGACCCGGTGGTGTTGCGTCCGCATGTGCCGCGTGGGACAACGCTCGACGAATGGAGCGGTCGCCACTACTTGTCCGTTGTCGCCTTCCGGTTTTTGGGCACACGGATCAAGGGTGTTCCAATCCCCTGTCATCGGGACTTCGACGAGATCAACCTGCGGTTCTACGTGGGTCGTCAAGGCGCCGAAGGGTGGCGGCGGGGAGTCGTGTTCATCAAGGAAGTCGTGCCACGATGGGCCGTCGCCGCAGTGGCACGCTGGGTGTATCACGAAAACTACGTCGCGTGTCCGACAAGGTCGTCGGTCGATTTACCCAACGGCGTCGACGGAACCCTTCATTTTTCCTGGCGGCCACGGCGGATTGGAGAGTTGGCGGTGAGCGCCGCGATAACCGGTCGCCCGCGCTCGTGGGACGCAGGCTCGGAGGCCGAGTTCATCACGCAGCACTACTGGGGGTACGCTACGCAACGTGATCGTGGTACAAAGGAATACCGCGTGGAGCATCCGCCGTGGAAGATTTGGGTTGCCCATGGCGCAGAGCTCACGGGGCCGGTCGCCGAGTTCTACGGACCGGCGTTTGGAGAATTTCTGTCGCAACCTCCCGTGTCAGCGTTCGTGGCAACGGGGTCGCCAGTGACGGTCCGGCAGGGCCAGCGTCTCTGAGTCCTGATGGCGGCGCCACCACGCTGCGGGGTTGTTTGGATGTCGGGAGGACCGCGTTGAACCCTGAGACGCCATTAGTAGCGCGGCACTACCGACGGACGTTTGGACGAGCGGTTGCACTCGTGTACACCGGCGGCACGGTGGCGCACGCACTGAAACTGGTGTTCGCCTTCGGCTGGGAGTACATGCCGCTTGTGGTCGACTGGATCGTGATCGTGTTGGGCACGTATGGCGGTGTCGGGCTACTGCTCTACGTGCGCAGCATTGCTTGGCGGGGCGCCTGGGAAAAGGTCGTACATGGGTTGATTGCGGCGCACTTGCTCACGTCCGTCGTAGTGCATGCGGCCGTGATCGCGGTCGGCAGTCACGACGTGTTTACGCGGTTCCCATACGAGTACAGCTACTTTGCCGTGGCCTACTTTGGATTCTTCGCTTGGCGATCCTGGACGATGCGGTTGACGTCATAATGTCCAGCTCCGCAAAGGGATGAACAACCGGTAACCGGGCGCGCGGTCCATGAAGCTCAGAACGATCGCCCTCAGTGCAGGTGCGCTCCTCGTCGGCCTCCCACTCGTTGTTTTCGTCATCACGGTCGCGTGGATTTCCGTCCTCGACCGGTTTAACGGCACTATCCGTTCTTCCGGAGACACGCGGGAGTATCTCCTGTACGTTCCCGACAGCTATGAGGTGCATGAGCCAACGCCGCTCGTGATCAGTCTGCACGCTGGGGCGACCTGGCCCGCTCATCAACAGAACTTGAGCCGTTGGAACCGGCTGGCCGATGAGCACGGGTTCATCGTCGTGTACCCGTCCGGGACTCCGATGCTGTTTGGCATCGTCCGCATTTGGCACACCTTCGAGCTCGGGGCAGGACTCGAGCGGGACGTGACGTTCATCGCCGAACTCATCGACACCCTGCAATCCGCCTACAACATCGACCCGACGCGGATCTACGCCAACGGGATGTCGAATGGCGGCGGTATGGCGTTCGTGTTGTCGTGCACCCTGTCGGCTCGGATCGCGGCCATCGGAGTAGTGGCGGCCGCACAATCGTTACCGTCCGATTGGTGCCCGGCTGAACGACCGATACCGTTAATGGCATTTCATGGGAACGCCGACCGAATCGTACCGTATGACGGTGGGCCGCTGGGCGATCCATTCAACCCCGTGAAGCCGGTGTTTCCCGCAGTCCGAGACTGGGTGGCGGGCTGGGCAAAGCGAAACCGCTGCTTGGATACACCAGTCGACTCGGCAATCGCCCCGGATGTCGTTCGTCGCAAATACCTCGACTGCGGCGCGGACGCGAACGTGGTGCTTCATGTCCTTCTGGGAGGGGGGCATTCGTGGCCCGGAGGGAAACCGCCGCCGGAGTGGCGCGTCGGGGCGACGAATATGAACATCGACGCCACCAGGGCGATGTGGGCGTTCTTTCGCGAGCATCCGCTCCATCGGCCGTAACAGTGGTACGAGTGCCGTCTGTGTATCGACGTATGATCGAGCTCAGTTCTGAGTTTGATCGTCGCGGGGGTCTCCCTCCGGCTGGTGTGATCTGGAGAAACGCTGGGCCGAGTTTATGGCGTAAGATCATATTGCGAGGTTCCGCGGTGTGATCCCAGGTCGTGGGCGATGAAACTATACCGGTGATCGTTTCAGATTGGAAGCGCGCCGTACAGAGGTTTGTGTGGCGCAAGGGAATCGTGCACGTTTAGTCCGTGCAAGCATGGTGGCGTAAGGGTATCGCAAGCTCACCGTGGGAGAGTCAATGATGGCAATTCGTGACTATCTGTGGATCGGGTTCGTGCTGGCGTTTCCTCCGATCGGGGTCGACGCACAGCAGGTCAGCGACGAAACCTTCAGTTTTCGAAATGCACAACCCGCATTCGCAAGCGGTACGGGACCGATCGTCTGTGTCGACCGGGCCCACTTCAACTTTCACACCGCGGATGGACGGTACAAGCCGTTTGCGAATCTGCTCCGCGCTGATGGGTATCGGGTCGAGAACTATGACGGCAATCTGACACGGGAGGCACTCGGCCAATGCGGTCTGCTGGTGATCGCCAACCCATTGGCGGCGGCAAACGCCGAAGAGTGGACCTATCCGCATCCGTCGGCGTTCTCCGGCAGCGAGATTGAAGAGGTCATGCGTTGGGTGAGAAGCGGCGGCAGGTTGCTCCTCTTCGCAGACCACGCGCCCATTGCCGCAGCGGCTCGCGACCTCGCCGCGGTATTCGGCGTGGTGATGCTGGACGCGTACGTGGACGGGGGCCCGGGGCCCGATCTGTTCAGGAGGAACGATGAAACGCTGAGGCGCCACCCCATTCGAGAGGGACGCAATCCAGCGGAGGGGGTCGACAGTGTCCGGACCTTTACCGGACAAGCAATGCAGATCACGGGTGGGTGGGACCCGCTGCTGGTCTTCGGACCGGAGGCCGTGGCCCGCCTCAGTCTCGAACAGTCGTTCCAAGAGGGCTCCCGCACGGATTGGCCGACGTTTTCCGTCGGTGGGTGGGTGCACGGCGCCGCGCGCGAATGGGACGCCGGACGCGTCGTCTTTCTTGGCGAAGCGGCAATGTGTTCAGCGCAAGTGGCCGGACCACAGCGGACACCGATGGGCATGAACGACCCATTGGCTGGAGGAAACGCACAGTTCTGTCTGAATGTCGTCCGGTGGCTGACGGGCGCAATCCACCCGTGATTTCGGGAATACGTGAGGTGCGTTCTCGATGCCAGCAGTTCATCAGATGACCTGTGCGGACGAGGACCCGCAACGAGGAAGGAGCCGTAGGCGGTAGCCGCGACTGGCCGGCAGAGAGCCGGGCGGTCACATTTGTACGTCCGGCGTCAGGTTCGTTAGTCAACGTACAGGGCATTGCTATCCGGCATTCCAGAACGAATCGCACGCCGCCGACATGTCTGGCCGGTACACAACACCGCTGCGGGGACCGTTTTGATTTGTCTGACAAACCGAGTGTGACCATTTCGGCGCTCGTCCGCCACCTCGAGGGAACGGCCTTCCCCAACAGTGGTCATGGACCGGTGCATCTACTCATACCTGCCGGAGGATGCTCAGCATGAAGCGAACCGGACTCGTGATCTGCATGGTCTCAATGATTGGGGCGTGTGCCCGGAGCGACGACACGGCATCGGAGTCCGGCGACACCGCGGGGGTGGTCGATGTCGTCGCACGCGGCTTGACGTTGCAGGCGCCCGACGAAATTCCGTCAGGATGGACCACGTTTCGTTTTCTCAATGAGTCTCCCATGGTGCACTTTGTCTTGGTCGAGCGGATACCGGACGGCCAGGGGATCGAGTCGCAACAAGGGGAGATCGCTCCGGTGTTCCAGGATGGGATGGACCTGTTGAGCGCTGGGGACGTCGAAGCCGCGCTCGAGAGATTCCAAGATCTCCCGGAGTGGTTTGGCGAGATCGTCTTCCTGGGCGGTCCAGGGCTCACAGCTCCGGGCCGAACGAGTGCAGCCACGGTGTATCTCGAGCCGGGCACATACCTACTCGAGTGCTACGTCAAGACCGGTGGCATCTTTCACAGCTTCAATCCAGACCCGTCCGTGTACGGGATGGTTCACGAATTCACCGTGACCGAGGAGACGTCGGAAACGCCGGAACCCAGCGCGACCGTTCAGATCTCCATCTCCACCGGCGGCGGCATCGAGGTGTCAGGCACGCTGGTTCCGGGCGAGCAAACGGTATCGGTCCGGTTCGTCGACCAGACCGTCCACGAGAATTTCGTGGGACACGACGTCCATCTCGCACGGGTCACGGGAGACACCGATCTCGAGGAGCTGGAGCGGTGGATGGATTGGAGCCAGCCCACCGGTCTGCAGACTCCAGCGCCCGCGGTCTTCGTGGGGGGGACGAACGAGATGCCGGCTGGTGCAACGGCCTATTTCACGGTCTCAGTCGAACCCGGCGACTACGCGTGGATCGCCGAAGTCCCAGGCGCAGCTCAGAAAGGTTTGCTCAAACGCTTCAGTGTTCAATCTGGAGACAGTTAGCGCGCCAGGAACGATCGCTGTGTGCCGGTGCTCGAGGTGCGAGGTTGACGACATATGTGAGTTCCAACATGATCGTGCCAGTGGGGCGCGAAGGGGGCGACGCTTGTTGATTTCGTCAGCACGAGCACATGGGAATAGGGGCATGGCCGGTGCGAACGGTGGGCGTTCCAACGAACCGTTGGCGCTCGCCCAATCGCTGCCGCACCTCGGTGCGTCGATGATCGCGGCCGCCATCTTACTCGTGGCATGTCGAGGCGAGGCGCCCGTCGTAGACCACGAGGATCGGTTGCGGAACGATTGGGCGTCGCTCGAGCGCTATCAAGACGCCAACGCGCAACTCGGTGCGCCATCGCCAGACGAACGTCGAGTCGTGTTTTATGGTAACTCGATCACGGAGGGATGGGCGCCCTACTTCGAGACGATGTTTCCGGGCAAGCCGTACATCGGGAGGGGCATCAGCGGACAAACCACGCCGCAATTACTCGTGCGCTTTCGCCAAGACGTGATTGCGCTCGAGCCAGCCGTCGTCGTCATCCTGGCAGGAACGAACGACATCGCAGGCAATACCGGTCCGGCGACCCAGGCCATGATCGAACACAATCTGATATCGATGGTCGAGCTTGCCAAAGCAGCCGGCATTCGCGTCGTGCTCGCATCCGTCCTGCCGGTATACGACTACCGGTGGCGTCCGGGACTGGAACCGGCATCAAAAATCGTCGCGCTCAACAGGTGGATGAATGACTACGCCGCTTCGCACGACGTCGTGTATCTGGATTACCACTCCGCCATGGCGGACGAGCGGATGGGGCTTCCGCCCGAACTGTCGGAAGACGGTGTGCACCCAAACGAGGCCGGATATCGCGTGATGGCGCCGTTGGTTGAACGGGCCATCGCCGAAGCCCTGAGGCGCTCGTGATCCGTTTTTGAACGGATGGCAGATTCGCAGGTACGTCGAGGCGAACGGCTCCGACAACCCTACGTGGAATCGATGGAAGAACTGCTTGCGAAATCTGTGACCGAACTGGCACGGACGATTCGGTGCGGGGAAATCTCCGCGGTGGATGTCGTACAGTGCCATCTGGACCGGATTGACGCGGTGAATCCCGCGATCAACGCGGTGGTCACTCTTGCTCGTGATTCCGCGCTAGAGCGAGCCCAGCGATGCGACGACGCGCTCTCGCGCGGCGAAGTCTTTGGGCCGCTGCACGGCGTCCCGATGACCATCAAAGATGCGTTCGAGACCGCGGGCGTCGTCACATCGGCCGGTACCAAGGGACTCGCAGGCTACATCCCAGAACAAGATGCCACGGTGGTACAGAGGCTCCGTGCTGCCGGGGCCATCCTGCTCGGTAAGACGAACACGCCTGAGATCACACTTCGGTTCTCGACGGACAACGCCGTGCATGGCCGTACCAACAACCCGTACGATCTCGAACGGATCCCCGCCGGCAGTAGTGGCGGTGCGGCCGCCATCGTTGCGGCGGGCGGTTCCCCGTTCGACATCGGGAGCGATACCGGAGGGAGCATTCGGCTCCCTGCGCACTGCTGTGGTGTTGCTGGGATCAAGCCGACGGCTGGTCGCGTGTCTCGCGCCGGCCATATTCCGTTCCTCGAGTTTGGTGCGACGGAAGCGTTCACGCAGGTGGGGCCAATTGCACGTGCCGTGAAGGACCTTACGCTCCTCTTGTCAATCATCGCAGGGCCCGACGGCCGCGACCCGTCACTTGTCCCGATGCCGCTCGGTGATCCCCATGGGGTGAATCTGGCCGGCCTGCGAGTGGCGTTCTACACTGAAAATGGTCTCCGTACGCCGACTGCCGAGACCGTCGATATCGTTCGAGCGGTTGCGGCGGCGCTTACGCGGCGCGGCAGCCATGTCGAGGAAGCGTGCCCGCCGCAGATGGAGTTGAGTCGCGATCTCTGGCGAGACCTGATGGTCTCGGATGGTGGTGCGGCGGTGAGACAGTTCTTGCAATCCGTGGGGACGACTGAAATGCATCCGTTCTTGGATTGGACCCAGGACGGTGAGGATGTCCCGTCGTCCGCGTATGTTCGGTTGCTGGCGGCCTGGAACGCGTACCGCGTCGAGAATCTCCGGTACCTCGACCGGTATGATGTTGTCGTTGCGCCCGTCGCGCCTGGCCCGGCGCCCAAGCATGACGAACCCACGCCGTTCAACTATACGTTTGCGTACAACCTGCTTGGGTGGCCCGTTGTCGTGGTACGTTGCGGGACGTCATCCGACGGACTACCCGTTGGCGTCCAAATCGTCTCGAGACCCTGGCGGGAGGAAGTGGCGTTGGCCGTGGCCGAACAACTGGAAATCGAATTCGGCGGGTGGCAGCCCTTGCCCCTGCAACCGCTGTTTCGCGGGGCCGGCCAAGAGAGATCGTAGCGGGCACGTCGCCAGTCACTGATTCCGACGTATACACCCATCGCCCGGCCGGAAGATCTTAGCTCTCTAGGGGTCTCGTCGCCACGGCGATGGTCACTGCGAGACCGGCAACAAGCTGCCGACCCATAGCTCATTTCACTCCGGTTCGGGACGGGGGCGTGGAGGGAGCAGTGCCGCCCATGTAGAGTAAGACACGCTGGCTTCGAGGACCGTTGCACGGGCGCACTTAACTTGTATCGACGGAGCCGTTGTTCGATCGTTCGCGTCACGTGCTTTGCATCGAGCAGGCGGCGTGGCTCCGGGCGCGGATCATCCCGTACACACGAGGAAATTTCCATGTTTCGTAAGGCGAGTCTTGTAGGACTGGTGGCCATGTTGGTGGCGCTCGCGAGCGTTGCCACGCTCTCGTTCCGGCTCCCCGTGGGGCCGATCGTGTTGACGCTGGGACTGGTTCCGGTTTCGGCGCTGCTCCTCACGCGCCGGCCGCTGTCACGCGCAGTGCCGGATCTCGTCTTTGGCAGCATCGACACGGGGTTGCTCGCCATTCCCGCTTTGTTGGGCGGCTTGACGTTCGGCGTGACTGGGGCGGTGGCAGGGAGCGTGGTCGGAGACGCGATCACCGATGCGATCGCGGGGCTCTTCGAGGGTTCCGTCGCCGAATGGTTGCGAGCGCGTGGGTTTGATGAGTCTCGAGAGGCGGTAACGACTGCCCTGGGCAAAATGGCTGGGTGTCTGTTCGGAAGCGGCGCCGTACTGTCGGTCGCCATGCTGTTGGGCGTTTCAGTTGAGCTCAATTGACATGCGCCGCGGGCCGGAAGACCCGTCGTGAGACGTTGAAGCGGCAATGAAGGCGGTTGTCCAAGAAAGGTACGGGTCCATTGACGACCTGTTGGTCCGAGACGTCGACGAACCGGACGTTGGCGACGATGACGTCTTGATTCGCGTACGCGCAGCGTCGGTCCATCCAGACGTGTGGCATGTCGTGACCGGGAGGCCGTATGTCCTTCGCTTGATGGGAGCCGGGGTGCTCAGACCCAAGAACCCAATTCCGGGCTCGGACGTCGCGGGAATCGTCGAGCGTGTTGGCAAGGCGGTGACGCGGTTTCGGCAGGGTGACGAGGTGTTTGGTGAAACCACCGTCAGCCACGGATGGGCCACGGGAGGCGCCTACGCCGAATACGTCTCCGTTCGTCAGGACCAACTCGCGCTCAAGCCTCGAAACGTCACGTTCGAACAAGCCGGTTCTGTCCCCACTTCCGGATTCATCGCCTTGCTGAATCTGCGCGGAGCGAATCGGCAACTCCCCGGGAAGAAGGTATTGGTGAACGGCGCGGGGGGTGGCGTTGGCACGATCGCCCTCCAGGTGGCGAAGGCCTATGGCGCGCACGTCACCGCCGTAGACAGCGGGCGGAAGCTCGGGCTGCTTCGTTCGCTCGGCGCGGACCAGGTCATCGACTCCAC
>JBFIZG010000042.1:0-15456 GCA_041604955.1 Gemmatimonadales bacterium
GCCTTCCGCTTCGTGGCCTTTCTGCGCTTCGTGGCCTTCCGCTTCGTGGCCTTCCGCTTCGTGGCCTTCCGCTTCGTGGCCTTTCGCTTCGTGGCCTTCCGCTTCGTGGCCTTTCTGCGTCTTGCTGCCATGTCACTCCTCCTAGGGTGAGTGGAACCGCCCGCCCGCCCATGCGGGCCGGACTGTGAACGACGACGATCGCCGTTCAATGCAACGCCTCGCTCGGCTCATTGGTACCGCTCCGCTCGTGCGCCTACACGGCATCCGACCATGCCGTAAAACGAAAATTGCGAACGACCATTGGTGGTACGGTCACCGCCCTGCCGAGGCCCCCTGATTCTGATGCGACGACCCGACGCGACGACCCTACCGCCTCCACATTGTTCAGCATCGTCATGGGGCTCTCGTTGAACCTCAGGTTTTTGACAGCGCGCGTGATCTCCCCATTCTCGATGAGGAACGTCCCGTCGCGCGTGAGCCCGGTGTACACAAGCGTACGTCGGTCGACCGGGCGGATGTACCAAAACCGCGTGAGTAACAGCCCCTGACGAACCGTGCTCACCAAATCCTCCAGCGATCCCTCGCCACCGCTCAGCTTGACACCGCCGGCCGGCGGTGTCGCCGGAACACCTTGCTTCGACCCCCAGAATCGTGAATAGCTCAAGTTCTTCAGGACTCCATCGGTAATCCATTCCGTTCGATTGACCGGTTGTCCGTCATCGGTAAACGGCCGCGAAAGTATGTCGGGGTCCTGGGGGTCCGAGATCAGACTGAGCCGCCGGTCGATGACCTGTTCTCCGATGCGATTGCCGCCGCCTTGCTTCGCAAAGTAGGAACGTCCTTCGTCAGCCGCTCTGGCGCCCAGCGCAGACACGAGGAGCTGCACGAGGTTCCCGACCGCCGTCGGCTCCAGCAGGACCGTGTACGCTCCAGGTTCAACTGCTGCCGCACCAGTGCTCTGTGAAGCCTTTTGAATTGCACGTTCGGCGAGTTCCACGGGTGGGGTGACCTGTCCCCAATCGTTATGGGTCGTCCCGGCCCAACCGGAACCGGTTCCATCGGGAGTACGCACCGTGGTGGTGAGCGAAACAAGCGTCGACCGATGGTACGCGTACTGCCCCTGGCTGTTTGCAACTGCCGTTGATGCGCCCCGCTGTTGGAGGAACCCCGTGGCAACCACGCCCGATCGCTCTGCCCGTTTCGTGATCGCCTGGACTGCGGCGGCCCGGTCAGCCGGAGATAACGCGTGCGTCCGCTCGAAGAACGCGTCGACGGCCTGGTAGGTCTGCGGGCCGAGCAGCGGCATCCATTCTCGGTCTTCGGGAGCGAACCGCG
This sequence comes from Gemmatimonadales bacterium, assembly GCA_041604955.1. Classification (GTDB taxonomy): domain Bacteria; phylum Gemmatimonadota; class Gemmatimonadetes; order Gemmatimonadales; family GWC2-71-9; genus JBFHWR01. The sequence continues at coordinate 1,336 of JBFIZG010000042.1, forward strand.
CCAATTCCTCAGCCCGACCCACGGCGGCTTTGATGCCCGCATCCGAAACGTCATTGAAGACGACGGACCCGCGTCGGCCTCCGAAAACGGCAGACACCGTGATTCTCGTGTCGGCAGACTCCCCGCTCGTCGAGACTTGATTGCGCGCAAAGCGCGTGTTTCGTGCCAACCGCGATTCGACTCGCACCTCAGATCCATCCGCCGAGCTCTCTGCAAGAACCCGCTCGCAAAGGGCACGCGCCTCCGCGTCCGTGAGAACTCCGGGCACTTGTGACACTCAACGTGCCGTATTGATAACGGTGACCTGGCGAAACCGCGCGGGAGGACATCCGTGGCTCACGGCATTGGACTGAGCCGGTTGGCCCTTCCCGTCGCCCGCAGTCCCACCGAGTCGATAGCTGGCCGGCCCGCCGATCATGTCCAGGGAATTCCAGAAGGGAATTGTTTGGCCCTGATACGCCACGTCGCGGAGCCGACCGACCACCTGCCCGTTGACGACCTCCTCGAAGACCTGCCCACCGAACTGGAAGTTGTAACGCTGTTGATCGATGGAATACGAACCGCGGCCCTTGATGACGATGCCGCGTTCCGTCGCCGCAACCAGGTCGTCGAGACCAAGATCTTCGTCGCCGGGGAGCAAGGAGACGTTGGGCATACGCTGGAACTGGACCTGATCCCATGACTGGGCATACGAACAGCCATGCGAGCGGGTCACGCCTGTGTATTCGGAAATCCAGGCCGCCTGTTCGCGGGTCGTCTGGTAGTCGACGAAGATTCCGTCTTTGATGATCGGCCAGCTATCGGCGGCCACGCCCTCGTCATCCCACCCCACCGTCGCGAGGGCGCCTTGCTGCGTCCTATCGCCCTGCACGTTCATGAACTCGGGACCGTACCGTAGACTGCCGATGACCGTCTCAGGAGGAAATAAGAAAGACGTTCCCGCATAGTTCGCTTCGTACCCGAGCGCCCGGTCCAGTTCCGTGGGGTGGCCGATGCTCTCGTGAATGGTCAGGAACAAATGGCTGGGATCCAGTATGAGGTCGTACTGACCCGGCTCGACCGATTTGGCCGATAACATCTCGACTGCATCCTCAGCCCATTGTGGGGCGCGGCCGGGAAAGACCGCGTCCAGTACGTGCTCGTAGCCCAGTCCCATCGGCGAGATTTCGGTGGACGACCGGGTCTGGAAGTTGGAGAAGTCCGGAGCGACCGCCGTGACCTGCATCGACGGCGCGGATCGATACATCGTCTGCTCGGTGATCGTGCCCTCTGTGGAAGCGAACGTCTTTTCTTCCCGCACGAAGAACATGGATGAGCTAACGAACCGCGCACCCTGAACCGTGAGGGCCTGGGCATTTGCTGCCAGCAGTAGGTCCACCTTGTCTTCCACTGGGACGGCAAACGGATCTACCGAGATGGGACTCTGCCAGGTCGAATCGGGGTAGACATCCACAGGCGCAAGCACGGCCGGCCGAATCATGGTGGATTGATTGGCGCGAGCCTGCTCGACCGCTCGCTGCGCCACTTCGCGTACGCCCCGGCGTGTCAGTTTCGTGGACCCGACAAACCCCCACGCGCCTCCAACTAGCACACGAATCCCGAACCCGTAGGTCTCCCCATCATTGATTCCGGTAACCCGATCGTCGCGTGTCGCCAGTCGTTGGCTCCGATTCCTGACCACTCGAACATCGGCGTAGGATGCGCCCGCCGATCGCGCTGCGTCGAGGGCGATCACGCAGAGCTCCTTCACGTTTGAATCACTGCCTCGTACTTGCAACGGCAACGCCGACGCGCTTCTCGACGAGACCGCCGCGGCGGCGCTCACCAGAGAAGTTTGTTTGAGAAAGTCGCGTCGACTAATGGTCATGCGTGTTCTCCGCCAATACGTAGGTCGGTGCGAATATTATAGATACTTTTCTGGTACGCAATACTTTTTCCACATTCCAAACTGTGGTCACGACTTGAGATAGCACGACGTTTCGCAGACCGTCGTGACCGCCGTCACCTTGCCGCAGACGAGTTTCCCGTTTCAAATTCAGCACGAGCGCTTCATTGTCGGACACATACGCAATGGCGTTCGGACGGATCAGTCATCATTCTCCAACCGGTACCGACGACTCGAACAGGAGCTCATGTGTCATGGAATTCGGACTCGACGGCAAGGTCGCACTGGTGTGTGGAGCCTCCAGTGGACTGGGATACGCGATCGCCCGCTCGTTGGCAGACGAGGGGTGCCGCGTCGCGATGAACAGCAGATCGGAGGAACGACTGGCCACGGCCGTGGACACACTGAAGGCGCCCGGCCGGTCGTTGCATGCGTACGTTGCCGACGTGAGCGCGGGATCTGAATGCGAGCGTCTCGTCGCGCGTGTCAACGGGGAGTTGGGTGGTCTCGATGTCCTGGTGTGCAATGCCGGAGGGCCGCCAAGTACCGGCTTCGCCGGCGCGAAGCCCGAGCAATGGCAGCAAGCGCTCGATCTGAATCTGCTGTCCACCATTCACCTGTGCAGAGCGGCCGTGCCCCTGATGCGCGCCACAGGGTGGGGTAGAATCTTGTGTCTGACGAGCGTAGCCGCCAAACAACCCATCACCAGTCTCATCCTCTCGTCGACGGCCCGCGCCGGCGTTCTCGGCTTCGCGAAAGCACTCGCGACCGAGGAGGCCCCAAACGGAATCACGGTCAATGTTGTCTGTCCTGGGTACATGAGGACGGAGCGCGTCGAAGAACTCGTCGATGCGATCGCGCAGCGCGAGAAACGACCGGCAGACGAGGTCGACCGCGATCTCGTTGCAGACATTCCCATGCAACGCATGGGCGATCCCCGAGAACTGGCGGACGTGTTTGCGTTCTTAGCATCGGAGCGAGCGAGTTACCTCACGGGGGTCGCGCTCCAGGTCGACGGAGGGTATATCAAGAGCATTCTCTAGCGCGCACCCTGGCGCATGGCGGACGGGAGTCGAGCGGACGGCGGACGAGAGCAAGATCCAATGACCCACACCGGACCCCAGTAGTGCGAGCCATCACAAAGCCGAAACCGAAACCGGGCTTGGCCGTTGCGGAGCGCCCCGAACCCAAGTGCGGCCCGGCCGACGTCCTCATTCGTGTCCATCATGCGGGCGTCTGCGGTACGGACTTGCACATTGCCGACTGGGACGAGTGGGCTCAAGGCCGCATCCGTCCGCCGATCATCGTTGGCCATGAGTTTGCCGGGGAGATTGCCGAGGTGGGTGAAGACGTCACCGACGAGTTTTCAACGGGCCAACTCGTCACCGCCGAAGGCCACATCGTCTGCGGTCACTGCCGACAGTGCCGCACCGGACACGGACACATCTGCAGCCGGACACAGATCATTGGAGTCGACCGTGACGGCGCCTTTGCCGACTACATCGCCATGCCGGCCATCAACGTCATGACACTGAACGGGATTCCCACCACCACCGGCGCCATCATGGACCCCCTGGGAAACGCCTTTCACACCGTCATGTCCACGGATGTCTCCGGCGGCAGGGTTCTCGTCCTGGGATGCGGGCCAATCGGGTGCTTTGCCGTCGGGATCGCCAAAGCCGCGGGAGCCGCCCAGGTATTCGCCTCGGACCCGAACCCAACGCGGCTCAAACTCGCTCGAGCAATGGGTGCGCATGTCCTGCTCAACCCGTCGGATCAGGACATCGTCAAAGGCGTGCTCGACGAGTCGGACGGCGAAGGCGTCGACTTGGTCTGCGAAATGTCGGGACATCCGCGCGCCATTGCACAGGCCTTCAAGGCCGCGAGGCTCGGCGGACGCGTGCACTTGCTCGGCCTGCCGGATGGCGCGGTGCCGGTCAGTCTGGCAACCGACGTCATCTTCAAGGGCCTCACCATCTACGGCGTCGTCGGACGGAGGATGTACGAGACCTGGCACCAAATGCAGCGGTTCCTGAGCTCCGGTTTGTTCGATCCCACGCCCGTCATCACCCATCGTTTTCCTTTGGAGAATATTCAAGACGCACTCGAAGCCATCCGCGTGGGACACGCGGGTAAGGTGATACTCGAAATTGGGAGCACGTGATGTTGGCTGAGGTGAACCAGCGACTCGAACACGAACTCGAAGGATTCAAGCGCGACGGCGTGTACAAGCGGCTCAACTACTTGGATTCACCACAGGGACCGGTCGTCACCATGGAGGGCCGCGGTGACGTCATCATCTTATCCAGCAACAACTACCTCGGCCTCGCGAGCATGCAGCCCGTGATCGATGCGGGGAAGCAGGCGCTGGACCGGTTCGGCGGCGGCACGGCGAGTGTGCGGTTCATTTGCGGCACGTTCACGATTCACCGGACGCTCGAACAGGCAATCGCACAATTCGTCGGGACAGAGGCCGCACTGACCTACGTGTCTTGCTGGAATGCGAACGAAGGCCTCTGCCCCACGTTGCTTGGCGAAGATGACGTCGTGATATCCGACCAGCTGAATCACGCGTCTATCATCGACGCGATTCGGCTCGCGAAGAACTTGACCAAGTGTCGCTCCGCCGTCTACAAGCATTCCGACATGGCGGACCTGGATGAAAAACTCCGGGCCGCGAAGGATGCGCGTATGCGTCTGATTTTCACGGACGGCGTGTTTTCCATGGAAGGTGATGTCGCGAAGCTCGGGGACATACTCGAGCTCGCGCGAAAACACCATGCCGTGGTCGCCGTGGACGATTCCCATGGATCCGGCGTGCTCGGTGACACCGGGCGTGGGACCCCCGAACACTGCGGCGTGCTTGGCGAGATCGACATCATCACCTCGACACTGGGCAAGGCGCTCGGCGGAGCCGCCGGAGGGTTCACCGCGTCAACGGCTGCATTGTGCGATTATCTCACGCAACGCTCGCGGCCACAACTCTTTTCGAACGCGCTCCCGTGCACCGTGGCCGGTAGCGCCCTCGCGGCAATTCAGTACGTCGAGAAGCACCCGGAACTCGTGACGCGGCTCAGGGAGAACGCCGCCTATTTTCGACGCCGACTCTCAGAACTCGGATTTCAGCCGCTCGAAGGAGAAACGCCAATCATCCCCGTGATCCTCGGCGAGACGGCCAAGGCCATCCAGATGAGCGACCGGCTGCTGGCCGAAGGCGTGTTCGTCACGGGGTTCGGATATCCCGTCGTTCCGAAAGGGGAGGCAAGGGTCCGGTGCCAGATCTCGGCCGCCCACACCAGGGAGCATCTGGATCGGGCGCTGTCGGCCTTCGAGACGGTGGGCAAGGGGCTATCCCTGATCTGAAGACCATCGGTCACTCGGCCGGTGATCTGAATCCCCGAATTTCCTGCCCACCCTTTCCTTATTATAGCAACGACGGTGCCGGCGTTGAGATCACGGCAGCCACAGGACGCGGGCGAGCGCTCACTCGCAACGGTCTCGCCTCGTGGCCGCCGTGAGAGCATCGAAACAGCAACAACCGCCGCATGTCATAAGCTCCGTCGTAGCAATGGAGTAGAGCTTCGGACCACGAAGGAAAGGGGCTCGCGTTTTCAGCCCGCAAGTCCTATCTTCGGGTCGCTCGGCCGGCCTGACGATCGGGGTGAGACGGCCAGGTTGAGATCAATGAATGGAGGATACAGCGGATGCGACGACTGTGCGGACTGTACCTGACCCTTGGCTTGTTGGTGTCCGCCGAGGCTCGGGCCCAGGTGGATACGGAGGCGTGGAAGGACAAGTGGTATTGGGGAGCGCAGAGTGGAGTTTTCCTGTTTTCCACGCCCACGCAGACGACGGAAGCGGCACTCGACATCGGGGGAAATTGGCTGATCACGCGGGAGCGGGTCGCAATGCATCTCGCCATCGATCAACTGATCTTTCAAGATGGCACTACATCGGCCGTCGCGGACCGGTTCGATGCGAGCGGCGTCCGCACTGTCAGCTTTACCAGGGGACGCAGACTCCAAGGTGAGTTATACGCCATTCCCAACGATGGGAATCCGCAGGTGTTTGCCGGCGGCGGTCTATCGATTCAACAAATCACCGATGCGGAGGCCGAAGGCACGTTTACGTCACAGCAGCAACTCGACGCCATCAACACAACGCTCGACGAAGTGTCAACCAAGGCCTTCTTCGTGTTTACAGCCGGCGTGCAGCTGCACACCGGACGGTGGGCAGTGTTTGGAAAGTACCAATTCATCCCCGAGGGGCGTGACTTTCTGATCACGAGCGAACAGCACGCCATCACAGGGGGGGTGCGCTATGCCCTCGGTTCATCCGGGGCAGACGTGTCGACACAGCGCCGGTAGACCACGGTCAGTTCAAAGCCTCGCGGGGGGCGCGATCCGTTCGGATCTGCGCCCCTCGTTCCGTATTACCGCTCGCGGGGTCCAGACGGCAGCGCACGAGACAGCCAGGGTGAGTCTCGTTCGGCAAACCGAAGCGGCCAATCGGTCGCTTTTGAGATCCCAATCCTGGGACCGCGCACGATTCGATGTTTGGGAGTTCCAAGCCCTTCAGTGATCCGCACCGGACCATGCTGCAATTCGAGACCGGAGTGACTGCCGTCGATGCCCATCGCTTCGCAAAGACGCGCCGGTCCGGAGCACAATCGACCAACGTCATCTGTCTCACGACGCTCACACATGATGTCGATCCCGGCGACTGGTTCCAACGCCCGCACGAGGACGGCCCCCGGATAACCGTCGCGCTCCGTTACCGCGTTGAAACACCAATGCATCCCATAGATGAAGTACACGTACGACGTCCCGGGCGGCCCGAACAGTGCGTCGTTTCGCCGTGTTCGTTTGTTCTGGAATCCATGGGCCGCGGGGTCATGGGGACCGACGTATGCTTCTACCTCGACAATTCGACCGGCCGTGGTCTTGCTACCGACGCGTGTCTCGAGCACGGATCCCAGCAGGTCACGAGCGACGTGCTCGGTCTTACGCGCATAAAATGCGGGTGGGTGCGCCGGACCGGTTACGAGCGTCCGTCCGTCGATGTGTCGTCCTCGGGCGGCGTCTCCCGCGACCGTTGTAGCGCTTTGGTCATGCGGTAGAACAGACGTTTGACTTCCGAAATCGGCTCGTCAAAGAGACCCCCTTGGCGGGGATTGCTCATTCGCCGTTTCCGTCTGGGTACTCGTCGCGGTCGCGCGCTTCGATCCGTTGTCGGGTTCCCCGGGTGTGGGCGTCGAAACCGACGGACCGCTCTCGGCTGGACGACCACGTCTGCTCCCCCGCCGGGCACCGAGCGACGACCTGGTCAGTGACGGCGGGCGTGGGGGCGACAGGGCGGGCGCTTCGCCGGCCTCCGTCGGCTCCGGCGACCGCGGCGGTCGCGAGCCACCGCTCTTGGATCCGCGACGACTTCTGGGACTCGCGCGTCGGGACTGCTCCCGCGGAGCAGCGGGACGCTCGTCTGATTCGGATGCTGACGAATCCACCGGCTTCGCGTCGGACTCATCCGCCGTTTTGCGCGTGGTTTTCCGCTTGCGTCGCGGTCGTTTGGGCGCTTCTGCTTCGGCTGCCTCCGTGGCATCCTCTGCTCGGGCGGCGCTCGACGACGGCTTCCGGGTCTTCGAACGGCGAGTCGTCGCACGTTTCTTGGCTGTTTTGACATCGGCTGGCCGATCCGAAGCCTCAGACGGTGTGGCCTCAGTTTCTTCGGTCGCGCCGGGGGCAAGTTTGAGCAGGTAGACATCACCATCGTCCTTGACGAGTTCGATGAGACCTGCGTCGTGCGCCTGTCGCAGTACCCGGGGGAAGCGCTTGACGTCCAACGTCGGATCCGCGGCGTCCCCCGACATCTCGAGAATCGTTTCCCGTACCTGTTCCGCGTCGGTTGAGTGCGCACCCACTGCGCCGAGCTTCTGCAACGCCTCTTTGAGGAGGTCGAACGTTTCGGTCAACGTGAGCGGGTGCGACGACGCACTCGCGGGAGCTCGACGCGGTCCTCTTCGACGCCGCGGCTTCGGTGGGCTTTTCTTCGAAGCGTCGGCACCGGCCTCATCGACTGCCGCCGAAGCCGGCATGACATTGGCATTCGGTCCAACGTCAACTTCATGCTGCCCGTTTTCGAGCTTCGTGACGGTGACGAGCCCGCGGCGGCTGGCCTCCAGCACGAATTTGCTGAAGCGATTGAACCCCGCATCCTTCTCGGCGAACGTCGGATCGATGCTCAGCATGACTTGCTTCAGCCGATCGGATCGCATCACATCTCCGCTCTCCCGCATCTTCTGCACGGCTTGCACGACGAGTTGCCAGGGGTCGCGCTGGACGTGTTCGACGTCACTAGTCTTCGTCAGCCCCGTCAACTCACTATAGCTGTAGTACTCGTCGCAATTTTGTACGAGCAGGTCGCTTGACGACTCGCGAAGACCAACGCCAATCACGTACTTGCCGTACTCCTTGAGCTTGAGAACCAGTGCGGAGAAATCCGAGTCGCCGGACAGAAGGATAAACAGTCCGATTTCCGGACGTATGAATACCAGTTCCAATGCGTCGATCGCGAGCCGAATATCCGTTGCGTTTTTCTTGTTGGCCCCAAACGCAGGCGCGAATATGAGATCGATGGATGCTTCGGAAAGCGGAACGATGTATTGGGGATACCGGCGCCAATCGGCGTATGCACGCTGCACTGACACCTTTCCCTTGATGATGTCCGAGTCCAACAGTTTGCGTAGCTGGGTTTGAAGATCCGATCGAATTCCCAGTGTTACATTGTCGAAATCGATGAGGAGCGCCGCATGCGGCCCACCCGGCATCGTGCTGTCAGTCGCGGCCTTCGGAGACCGCCAGGACGTTGGTTGCGTCACGTTGCACTCATTTCCATTCCCACGAATCTCGCGAGATCCTCCCGTTTGACCTTTCCGTTGCCTGCTCGCGGAAACGCATCGAGGAATCTGACGAGATCCGGAACCTTGTAATCTGCAATTTGGTCACCGCAGAACTCCTTCAACTCATCGGCGGTGACAATGGCGCCTTCGATTGGAATGACGCATGCGGCGATCATCTCACCGAGGATCTCGTTGGGTACGCCGACGACGCAGGCGTCTTCGATGCCCGGATGCGTACGCAGCAGGTCCTCGACCTCGCGTGGAAACACATTGTATCCGCCGCGGATGATCATCTCATCGCGCCGACCAACGATCGTCACGAAACCGTCTGTATCGATTTGGGCGAGGTCACCCGTCATGAAGAACCGGTCTTCGGTAAACGCCGCGTCGGTGGCCGACGGCATCCGATAGTACCCCAGCATGACGTTGGACCCCCGGACCGCCAACTGACCGGCCGCGCCAGGCTCCAACTCCGTTCCACTCTCCGGCGCGACGAGTTTGACCTCGACCCCTGGCAGGGGTCGCCCGACCGTTGCCTCACGAAGCCCCTCGGGGTCGTCGAAACGGGTAATGGTGACGGTCGGAGACGTTTCGGTCAGGCCATACGCGATCTGCACGTCGTTCCAGCGGCGGATTCGGCGAACCAACTCGACCGACACCTTGCTCCCGGCAACGATCCCCGTTCTCACTGTCGACACATCGGTATCGGGGAACTCCTGGCGGCGCATCAGCAGTTCAAAAGTCGTCGGTACGCCGTGGCAGACGGTGATCCCTTCCCGCTCGATCAGCTCGAGTGCCGGCGTCGCCTGGAATCGCTCCAACAACACGAGCGTGCCTCCGCTGATCAGCGTGGTCAGCACGATCTGCAGGCCGAAGATCGTGAAGAGCGGCGTGAAACAGAGCACACGGTCGTCCGACGAGAGTCGCAACACCTCGGCGGTGAGCGTTGACGTGATCACGAGATTGTCGTGCGAAAGCATTACGCCCTTTGGCTTCCCCATCGTGCCCGACGTGTACAGGATCGCCAACGGCGTGGACGCGGTCTCGAGGGCCGCGGGACTCACGGTGGTCCGGCGTCCACGGAGCAGGAGCGAATCGAACTGGACGATTCGATCGCCCTCCCAGAACTCGTCCCCCCCCACTGCCGCGATGAACTGGAGATCGGGAAGCTCGGTGGTCAGATCGTCCAGCAGTTCCACATCGGTATCGCCGAGCGTTATCACGGCGATCTTCGATTCGGTGTGTCGCAGCTGGTACTTGAGTTCCTGATACGTAACGGCGGGGTTGATCGGAACGAGCACGGCACCCAGTCGCGCGACCGCCAAGAGCGTGATCACCCACTCTGCGCCGCTGGTCATCGCGATGGCGACCCGGTCTCCAGCCTCGATGCCGGCGTCGCGAAACGCCCCGGCGAGCGCTTCGGCGCTTGTTTCCACCTGGCGATACGTGAGCCGGCGGGACCCGGCAACGAGGCACTCGCGTGCCGAGTGCCCCTGGGCGCGCTGCGTGAACAGCTGCGCAAGTTCGTGCGTGGTTACCAACGTGGTCTACCGTGCATCTTGAGCCCCTGAAAGTACCCCGGCGGCATTTCGCCAACAACCGACTCGTGAATGCCGTCGGCGGTCGTCCGCGTCCCTCCGTTCACAGCCCGAGCACCTTGACGACGACCCGCTTCTTTCGCCGGCCATCCCATTCTCCGTAGAAAATTCGCTGCCACGGCCCGAGATCGAGCGCTCCCTCGGTAATCGGAACGATCACCTCGTGACCGACGGTGAGGCTTCGAAGATGCGCCGCGGCATTGTCTTCTCCGGTCTCGTTGTGGCGGTAGCGCTTCGGGTCCCACGGAGCAACCGTCGTCTCGAGCCACTCCAAAATATCATCCCACAAGCCGGACTCGTGATCGTTCACGAAGACAGATGCGGTAATGTGCATCGCTGATACGAGAACGAATCCCTCCTGGACTTCGCTTGCCGCGACTTGGTCGGCCACCTCGTCGGTGATGTCGATGATCTCTTGCTGTTTCTTCGTCTGGAACCAGACGTAATGCGTGTGGGCTTTCATCATCTGCCTTCGTGTCGCTTACAAGGCACGCGTATGCGGTAGGAAAACGGCTCGAAACGGGGTGCGGCACGCGCATCGGCCGCTCGGCGACGGGCTGACGTTAGAGTGATTGCAGATGCCTGAGCGTGTCTTCGCCATAGAACATACGGATGTACTTTCCCTGCACCGGAGTCAGCCGCCTGACCGACCAGCTCAGGTAGACGAAGTGCGGTTCGGTGGGAGCAACACGGGGATGCATGCCGCATGCCGCCGGCAACCGGTTTCCCTTCCGCGTGTTGCAGGTCGAACAGGCCGTCACCACATTGGTCCAATCGTTGGTTCCGCCTCGTGACAACGGTATCAGGTGGTCCCTCGTCAGCGACTCACGGAAGCGAAGTTCTCCGCCCTTTCGGCCACAGTACTGGCAGCAATAACCGTCGCGGGCGAACAAAAACGTGTTGGTCACCTGTCGGCGAAACTTCCGGGGAACGTGCACGAACCGGACAAGCCGTATCACGGCAGGCTTTGGAATGCAGAGCCGCGCGCTGCGCATGACCCGTTGACCGTCGGCCTCGACGATCTCCGCTTTTTCGTCGAGCACCAAACGGAGCGCTCGCCGGACCGGAACCAGCGTCAGCGGTTCAAACGACGCGTTGAGAGCAAGACACCGCATGTCGTACTCCATTAAAGCAAACCCCGCTCGCTCCCAAAAAACGAGCGGGGATCGGACCGTCCATGTAATGTTATACCCCGGTCTAACATGTTGCAATAGGTGCGCTTGCGCCCAGCAGGAGGTTGCCGATGCTGACCCGTGAGCAGTTGCGGAGCCGAATCGAGGAGTACCGGGACGGACTCATGACCCTCGAGGACCTGGCCGCCTGGGCGGAAGAGGCCTTTCGGGAGGAACCCTTCGAGCCCGCGCACACCGATCAAATACAAGAAATCTTGTCGATCCTTCGGGATACGACGGACCCCCACCGGTTTCGCTGGGAGGAGCCCGATTGGGACGAAATCATCGAGCGGCTGGGAGCATGAGCGCGCCTCCGGTCCGCTGAAGACGCCGTGTCTCTCGCCGTCGTCGTCTGGATACTCCTCAGCACGATCTGGGGATCCACCTGGCTCTTCATCAAACTGGGCCTGGAGGACCTGCCTCCCTTTACGTTCGCCGCCATCCGGTTCGCGATCGCGGTCGTTCCGCTGCTCATCTACGTGCGAGTACGCGGTCTCAGCATACCGCGGAGACGGTCCGACTGGAACCTGATGATCTCGACAGGCGTGCTCACGTTTACCGTGACGTACGGACTCGTGTTTTGGGGCGAGCAGTACATCTCGTCCGGACTGGCGGCCCTGCTCTTCGCCACGTTCCCCCTGTTCGGTTTGATCATCGCCCATTTCATGTTGGCGTCGGAACGAATGACCCCCGCCAAGACCATCGGGATCTTCCTGGGTATCGCCGGCGTGGCGCTGGTGTTTTCCGACGAGCTCCGGGCGACGGACGCCAGAGGAGTGTGGGGTGGGGCCGCCCTGGTGGTGGCGGCGCTCTCGGCGGCCTATGCCGATGTCCTGATCAAGTTGCGAGGACGTCACATCGAGCCCGCCGTGCTCACGATCGTGCAGATGATGTCGGGGATCATCCCGCTCAGCGTGCTCGGACTCGTGCTGGAGCGGGGCGAGACCACGATTCGGTGGAGCGGCATGACGCTCTTCTCTCTGCTCTACCTGGCCTTGGTTGGCTCGGCACTCGCGTTTGTCCTCCTCTACTGGCTGATTCAACACATGGCGGTCACCAAGACCATGTTGATTACGTTCGCGACGCCGCTCGTGGCCGTGCTTTTGGGTATCGTTTTTTTGGATGAGAAGTTGAGTTGGTCGGTTGCGACGGGGGGTCTGGCAATCCTGCTGGGGATGGGTCTCACGATGTGGGAGCGTACCGCAACCCTCGAGCGGGTGCATCCGGGGCTCACCGCGAGTCCGTCGAACGCAGTCGATGGAGACCGACTCGCGAGTCCCCAACCCCTTTCACGAACTCAGCGGTTCCGCTCATAAGAGAGGTTTCGCGGCGAGAACTGCCACTCATACATCCGTTTGTACGGCTTTGCCGTCGGCGTCGGCGGCGCACTTGCAACAAACTCCGCCTTGATGCGAACCGTGACGACGTCATCAAAATCGTTTGTGGGATCGGTGTCGGTGACGTCGAGGTACTCCGCTTCATCGCCGTCGGTAAACACAACCGATATCTCAAACGAGTTGACGTTTTCGGCCATCACTTCTCCAGCCGGTGTTCCATCCGGCGCATATCGCGTCGCCCGCATGAGTCGATCACCGTCGAGGTAGTAGATGACCGGCGCCAATTTCTGAACGAACGTGCCGAACCGGTCGAGCAGGAACCCGCCGCTGAACCCGGCAAGTTGACCCGCAATTTCCGTCGCGTCGGTGAACCCGATGGCCCACTCGTCTCCGCCCTACTTGGTCGAGCTCTCAATGAGGATGAGCCGGCGTTGATCGTTCGCCTGCATGCGGGCCAGATCACCGACATCCAAATCGTAGTCCTTTGACTCGAGGTCGAGGCATCTCGGGCCGCACGTGCCCCCCGGCGGCAGCGGATTGTCCGTTCCGGCGGGCGGATCGAGATCCAGTGGCTTCGACTCTTCTGGATAAAACGACGCACTCAGTATCGTTACGGTGTCGGATCGAACGAACAGCGCCCCGTGGGAAACGGTGCTGGAAAGTCCGACGCCCGTCCCTTGGAAATCCCGTTCCATCGACATGCCCACAAAGCGCGCATTTCGGTGGACACCCTCGCGATGATTGTTTGCCTCAACCGACCTGACCGTCGTGATTGCAAATGTGGTCGCCGAAAACATGACCATGATGCCGATGACCAGGGCCATCAACAGCTCGATCAAGGTAAATCCACGAGAATCCCGCATCATCCTTGTATCCGTTTTTCCCAACGATTCGACCGTTCGAGCAGCTTCACCGACCAAACGCTCCGACGTAGGTGAGTGTCACGAGTTCTACCGGCTTGCGAGCGCGGGGATACGTGACGCGTACGGTCACACTTCGCAACTGTCGGCTCACTTCGTCGACTTCGACTTCCCGGGTGAACCGGCCAGTCGGATCTGCCTTTCCTTCGTCATTCACAACCAGCTCGGGCTCCGAAAGGAGGACCTTTGCGTCCCGGCTCCGCACCGTCTCCATTGCCCCACGCGCAATCGCAAGCGCGGTCGACCGCGTGGCCGATTCAGTCTGCGCAGCCGACACCGTGGTGATGGTGCCGGCGATTCCCGCGATGGCA
>JBFIZG010000043.1:0-15401 GCA_041604955.1 Gemmatimonadales bacterium
CGGAGCCCAAGCTGATCGCGTTGGCGTATGCCTTCGAGCAGGCGACGAGGCATCGCCGCCCGCCGGCCACGGTACCGAGTCTGACGCTTCGGCGGTAGCACCCGTCCAATTCAACGGTATTAGAGTTCCCGGACGGCGAACACGCTTCTCTCGCGTCCAAGCAGCCGAACAAGCATCTTTTTACTCAATGGCACGACTCCAGCCCGTCTAAAAAAGGCATTGCCGACACGTACCCACGCGAACGTCAAGTTGCTCGTGGCGGTATGGCGACGGTCTATCTGGCAACGGATGTGAAAACACGAGCGCGACGTAGCGGTCAAGGTGCTCCATTTCGAACTGGCCGTTCGATGTTCGATGTTCCGAAAGGATCTCACCATGACCTGGATTGAAACGATCGATCCTACTGAGGCGGACGGCGTGCTGAAGCGGGTATACGATGCGAGCGAACGGCAATTCGGGTTCGTTCCGAATATCCGGCGCGCCATGAGCCTCGGCCCTGAGGCGCTCCGCGCGTACCTTCAGTTGAGTGGCGCGGTGTACGGCGGTGGGCCGCTACCGCAGCGGGAACGCGAGATGATCGCGACCGTGGTGAGCGCGTTGAACCGGTGCCGCTACTGAAGGGAGGCACACGCAGAGTTTCTGCGTAAGTTGACGGGCGATGATGGGTTGGTGGAGGCGCTCACGCATGACTGGCGCAGCGCGGAGCTGAGCGAACGGGAACACGCGATCTTGAACTACACGGAAAAGCTGACCGCCGAGCCCGCTCACCTCACGGCTGTGGACGCCGACCGTCTTCGCGAACATGGGTTGAGCGACAAAGAGATACTGGCTGTGGTAATGCTCGCAGGGTTTTTCCAATTGGCTACGCGCATCGCCGACGCCCTTGGCGTAGACCTCGACCAACAGCTGACCCGGGGGTCACACCAGCATGAGGCTTTCATGAGACAACACCCTGAGAGGTCGACGTGATGTTCTTTGCATTGCGGCGTCGGATCGATGGAGCGTCAGGACCGTCGACACGGAACCGTCGACTCCGGCCCCGAATTTCTGATTCGATGATTGTCTACGTTGCCGTGCTTGGCGTGGCGAGCGCCCTCGCCTGTGCCCGCGCCGTGACGCTTGCACCCAACGACGCGGAGACGGTCCTGAGCCAACAGGTGCTCGATGCGCCCAACCCGGGTGAACCGGGCAGGTTTGCCGTTCGGCGTCTGTACTACGGCAGTGGGTCGGACAAACGAAGACCGGAGTTCCGCGACTCGGTGGCGTTCACCACCGATTCTGTCGATGCATCCAAGTTCATCAGCTTGGGAGACCAGGCGAAGGAGCGAAATAGGTATTGGGGGTTCACGCCGAAGTCGTTCCCGTTGAACGGCCGTGTCTGGTATCCCGACGGACCAGGTCCGTTCCCGCTCGTCCTCATCGTCCACGGAAACCACAATCCGCGGGACTTCTCCGACCCGGGCTATGCGTATTTGGGGGAACTGCTCGCGAGCCGAGGCTTCATTCTCACGTCCGTGGACATGAACTTCGTGAACGGCGGCATCCGCGGCGAAAACGACGCGCGGGGTTGGCTCCTCCTCAAACACCTTGAAGCCTGGCGTGAGTTTGGGAAATCAGCGGACAACCCGCTGTTCGGCAAGGCCGATATGGAGCGCGTGGCCTTGATCGGTCACTCTCGCGGTGGCGAGGCCGTGGGACACGCCGCCGCGTTCAACAGGCTGCGGCATTACCCAGACGACGCGAATGTCACGTTCGACTTCGATTTTGGTATTCGTTCCATCATCGCGATTGCGCCGGTCGACGGTCAGTATCTCCCGACCGGGCGTTACGTGCCGGTCGAAAACGTCAACTACCTCGTGTTTCATGGATCGCACGACGGAGACGTCACGAGCTTCCACGGCTTGCGCCAGTATCATCGAGTTCGGTTTACCGATGACCAGCCGCGGTTGAAGGCGGCTGTCTACGTTTATCGGGCGAATCACGGCCAATGGAATACGGTGTGGGGTAGCCACGATAACGGCCCGCGTAGCGGCCGCATTTTGGACCTCGACGTGCTCATCGATGCTGAGGATCAACGAAAGTTCGGCAACCTGTACATCAGCGGGTTTCTCGAAGCGACCCTGAAGGACGACAAGCGCTATCTCCCGATGTTCCGCGATCATCGGGTCGTGGGTGGGTGGCTTCCGAAGACCATGTTCGTCACCCGCTTCGAAACAGACCAATTCCGCCCGATTGCCAACTTCGAAGAAGACATCGACGTCTCGTCGGGCACGGTGGACGGCACGGCGCTCCGCGGTGACAGCCTGGAAACGTGGAAAGAAGGAAAGCTGATGCTCAGGTCTCGGAATCGTAGTTCCACCTCGGCATCGCAGGAAAACCAGGCGGTGTGGCTCGGCTGGAACAATCGCATTGCAGGGGCCGATACGACCGAACGGGCCACGCCGGCATCCTACACCATCTCGCTCCCGGATTCACTCGCGCGCGCGTGGTCGTTCGGGCGGAATACCACGCTCGACCTGCTGTTGGCCGCGACGAATGACATGCCGAAGCCACGGAAGGCGCGCGCGGATACCATTGAGTCGGAGGACGAACAACCGAGCGAGGAGTCTCGACGCGGGAAGGACGACGAGGACGACAAACCGCCCATAGACCTGACGGTGGAAGTGGAAGATCTACGAGGTCGAACCGCGCGTGTCCGACTGGGCCGTTACGGACCGATACGTCGGCCACTCGAGATCAGTATTCTCCGAAGAAAGGATCAGGAAAAAAGTCGGTATGCCGACAACTACGATCTCGTGCTGCAGAGCTACTCGATCCCGTTGTCCGATTTTCTCGACGTCAACGCTTCGCTGAATCTCGCCCGGCTCTCGGCGATTCGTCTCGTGTTTGATCGTACCCATGCGGGCACGGTCGTGGTCGATAACATCGGGTTCACGGAAATGGACCCGGCTTTTACGCGGACGCGAATGCCGGCGCGATAGGGCTCAGCGCCACCGAAGACCGAAGCGATGCGCGCTTCCGGCCACGTCGAATCCCTCGAAGGCGTATTCGATCGTAATGTCGTCGCCCGTGAACGCCGCCCCAAACGTGATCGCACTGGCTGTGCCTCCGGGAACGCGTCTCAAACCCACTCGTCCGGTGAAGGTCCTTCCCGAGATGGGCCAGTACGACACCTCTATTCCTCCGGCCGGAACGACTTCCGCATCTCGCCTCCTGGCTACGGCAACCGTGGCTACCAGGTCGAGGGGACCGACGGCCTTGCGCGGCAGAGTCGCGCCGAGCGTGACGCGGTTGGGAAGGGGCTGCACGGCGCCCCGGAGAGAGAGGCGGGGGCCGAGATTTTGAACGGCTAGGCCAACAGTCACTCCGAACAACGTCTTGGCGACTCCGACATCGGCGGCCACCGTTGCGTCGTTTCTCCCCGCGAGTCGCTGTTGAATGAGCTTTCCGGCAATTCCAACCCGAATCCCCTTGATCACGCGACCGTAGCCGATGGAACCAACGAGGTCTGATGCACTGAACGCGCCAGAGGAGAGAAGCGCGCCCGCATCCGTTTGAAAGTTGGAGAAATTCGCGGATTGTGGATGGTACGCCAATACCTGCCCGCCGATCGCCAAAACGCCAGACGCCCACGGTCGTACCGTGGACATCGTGGCTAACGTACCCGACGACCCATATTGCTGAACGGCGATGCCGGACCCGCGCGATTGGTCCAGCAGGCCCGGATTGGCGAAGAGGGCATCGGAGTCGCTTCCGGTCAACACATACGCGTTTCCCATGCCGAGCGCGCGTGTGCTGGTGGGCAGCTCGAGAACGAGCGGGGCGTTGCCTTTGCTTTGCGCGAGTGCGGCAACTGGTCCCGCCACGAGCATCATGGCGGCCGTCGCCGCCTTCAGGTCGAATCTCACCTCCGGTCAGCGGCGGTAGTCGAGCGGGGGAGCGCGGTCGCCAACGAGGGAGTGGTATTGGAATTCCGGACCACGTCGTTGCTCGAATTCCTCGCGGGCGTCGCGGATCAGGTTAGGCTCGGTGTACAAATCGACAGCCGTCATCGCGAGAACCTTTGCGGCGAGCAGCAACCCCCTGGATCCGATACTCGTTCCGCCGGCGGCAACAGCCTGCCAACTGTGGGCCGATGTCCCTGGCACCCATGTGGCGGTGCTCAAACCAGCAGTCGGGACCACCCAGCTCACGTCGCCAACATCGGTCGACCCGCCTGACCGTTTGAGCTCGTACGGTTGTATGGTCGTTTCAGATCCGAGGGCGAGATCGGGCTCGTTGAGCGTCGCGCGTATCTTCGTTGCGAATTCGCGTTCGCTCTCGCTGTACTCGACGCCGCCGGTCTTCCGTAGGTTGTCATCCATCAACCGTGAGAGCACGTCATTCGGCATGAGACTGTAAATGCCGTGAATCACTTCGTGCTCCACTCGGGTTCCGGTCCCGATGGCCGCTCCTTCAGCGGCGTTGAGTACCCGATCCCAGATGCCCAATAGGGTGGTCGCGCTGGGATGCCGCACGTAGTAATACACCTCGGCGAAGTCGGGGACGACGTTCGGTGCGAATCCTCCACGCGTGATCACGTAGTGCATGCGCGTCTCTTGCGGCACGTGCTCTCGCATGAGGTTAACCATCGCGTTCATGGCCTCGACACCGTCCAACGCCGACCGGCCTCGTTCCGGTGAGCCTGCTGCGTGGCTCGAGAGCCCGTGAAACCGGAATTTCGCCGATCTGTTGGCGAGCGATGTTTCCGGACTGGCGTCGTTCCGGTCGCCCGGATGCCAATGCAGTACGACGTCGACGTCATCGAACAAACCGTCCCGCACCAGATAGACTTTTCCGGCTCCGCCCTCTTCGGCAGGGGTCCCGTAAAACCGGACGGTTCCCTGAGTACCCGATTGATCGAGCCATTCCTTCACCGCGATGGCCGCCGCCGTCGATGCGGTGCCAAACAAGTGATGCCCGCACGCATGTCCTGCGCCTGACTCGATCAGCGGTTTTCTGGTCGGCGTGGCGTCCTGGGAAATGCCGGGGAGGGCGTCGTACTCACCCAAAATACCGATGACCGGAACGCCTGCTCCGTAGTTTGCGACGAACGCGGTGGGGATTCCCGCAACCCCACGCTGCACGGTGAAACCAGCGCTCTCCAGCTCGGCGCTGAGAAGGGCCGCGCTTCGAGTTTCCTGGTACCCGACCTCGGCAAACTCCCAGATCTGGTGCGCGATATCCGCGTATCGGTCGCGACCGGCATCCACGAATGAGGCAACTTGATCTTTGTCGGATTGTGCCGTCGCCTGAGGCACCGGGCCGGAAATCAGCGCGGCAAAAAACAGCCACCGGATCTTGGAAACATTCACGGGAATTCTCCTGAGGGATTCCGAGGTTTTGTAATTACGACGCCCGTGGGTCGAGCGCAAGACGCCCGCTCTGTCTCTACCGGATCACCACACCGGCGTACGCGACGACGCTCGAATCGTCGCCTGTGACCCAGCCGCTGTGACGGTAATCGACCGTAGTCGCCTCTCGAGCACCGAGTTGCCGAGCCGCTTCGAGAACGGTAGCGGCCGGGGTGCGGCCGCACATTGTGATATTGCGGCGCCGGCAGATGTTCAAGAGGCGTTCTCCATCGAGCGCCTCGACGGCGGTGAGCGCGTGCTTGTCTTTCTGGGCAGCACGGTCCGCCGGCTCGTAGTGCGTCATGTCGGAAGAGGCCAAGAGGAGAACCTCGCCCGGCCGCTTGCGAGTCGTTTCAACCAACGCGCTCGCCAGCGTCTCGCACCGCTGCCAGTCGTCCCAAGCGAGCACGAGCGGCACGATGGCCGTCTTGGGGGCAAGCGTCGCGATGAATGGAAGTTCGACCTCGATGGCGTGTTCAGATTGATGCGCCGACCTATCCAGTGTCACCAACGGACTCAGTTGGACGAGTTCCTCGGCGACCTGCTCCGCGATGTTGACCGATCCCATGGGTGTCTCGAAGGCGCCGCGCGCCCAGAGGCTCGCTCGCCCGGGAAGTCCCCGGCCGGTGTGATTCGGTGCGAGGATGACCACGATGCTTGGGAGATGGACTCTCTTGAAGACGTGCGCGGCGCATTGACCCGAATAGACGAGCCCCGCGTGTGGCACGATTACCGCTTGTACGTGCTGGGGCTTCGCGTCTACGGTGGCGAGAAACTCCGTGACCATGTGACGGAGTTCGGACGGGTGATCTGGGTAGAATGTCCCGGCAACGGCCGCCGGTCGTACATCAGGATCGGACACGGACGTGTCCCGAAAGAGATATGACTAATCTAGGCTCTTTCGCGATCGGTGGGGAGGTGCTCGACCGGCGTCCTCACCGGCCATCGCACGGTGCGTTGTTTGTGCGGCGGGCTCTGCGGGCCACGACGCCGACAAGGGGTGGCTGTTACTTCCGTGCGACTACGAGGGCTCGCGCGCGGTCCATTTGCTCGATCGTCATGTGTTCGGCGAGAATCGCCAGCAGGGCTCGAGCGGGCTCGTATCCGCCGGCCTCGGCGATCAGGAACCAGTGGTAGGCCTCCACGTGGTCGACCGGGACGCCGCTCCCTTCCACGTAGAGCGCACCTAAGGCCACCTGTGCGGTGGGTTCACCGGCGAGCGCGGCGCGACGATACCAAAAAGCAGCTCGATCTACGTTTTGCGAGACGCCTTGCCCGGTGGCGTACATCAGCCCGAGGTTGAACTGCGCCTTTCCATATTCCTGAAACGCGGATCGTCTGTACCACTGCAGCGCCTCATCGGCGTCCTTCTCCACACCACGACCAAGCGTGAATGCCACGCCCAGCTCGTTCTGAGCCCCCGCATGTCCGAGTTCTGCTGCCTTACGATACCACTTTGCGGCCTCGGCGGGGTCCCACGGGAGACCGCCCCCGGTGGCGTAGAGCATGGCGAGTTTATAGGCGGCATTTACATGCCCCTGTAACGCTGCGCGGCGAAACCACTTGCCGGCCTCTGGGACGTCGAGCGGAACGCCGCTGCCTGTCGCGTACAGCTGGCCGAGGTTGTACTGTGCGGGCGCGAGATATCGATCGGCCGCCTTCCGGTACCATCGAGCGGCCTCCTCGAGGTCCTCTTCGACTGACTGGCCAGTGGCGTACATGGACGCCAAATTGTTCTGCGCCTCGGCGATTCCCTGGTTGGCCGCCGCGAGGTACCACTTGAAGGCCTCTGTCTTGTCTTGCGGGACACCTTTACCAGTGTCGTACATCACGCCAAGACGGAACTGCGCGACGGGATCACCAACATGAGCGGCTTCTTTGGTTCCAGTCGGGGTGCCGTAACGCAATTGTGGTTGCACCGGTGTCTGACCGAATGCTGGCACGACACCCATCGCCATCAGGAGTGTGACTGGCAGGGCATGGCGCAAGTTGCGCAACGAGTTGCGTTGGGTGATGCGTGTGGGTTTTCCGGCCTGGAGACACCGCATATGCGACCTCCGCTGGAGCATCAAACAAGATTCAGGTCCGGGCCCGGAGCGGCTGTGTTGGCGGTCACACGGATCTTCTAAATGTGGACACATGTCCCGATACTGGTCACACGACACATTTGAGGGGGATGCCATGACGCAATTGACCCGCCGTGAGTTTGTGCGATATGCCGGTGCCGGTCTCAGCGGTAGTGCAGTAACCGGTGCGAAGACGGTGTGGCCCGACGAGCGAGCGATGGCCCGCGCTGCGGCAGCGACGGACAGCTTTGTGCTGCTCCGTCACGAGCAGCAAAGGCGAAGGGGTGAACTGCCACCTGCTACCGGCGAACATCGACTTCCACTCTCGTGGTACAAGGCCAAAGCGCGGTCCCTGAAAGACGAGGCGCGGGCCCGAGGGGTCGACGGTGGTATCCTCCTCACCCAACGCTGGAATATCATCTACGCAACCGGCTTGCTGCACTCCACAACGGAGCGGCCGTTCGCGTGTTTTCTTCCCATGGACGATGACGACGGGTTGATCTGGCTCAATCCGTACTTGGATCAGCAACTCGTCAACACGTGGTGGGCATCGGATATTCACGCCTATTTCGATTACCCCCATGCGGCGGGGAGTGCCCCGAACGCGGGACAGGTCACGCAAGGGTCAACGGTCAACCTCTATCAGTGGTGGGGTGAAACGCTCAATCGGCTCGGGTATGGAGGCACGACGATCGGTATCGACAGCGGAGCGTCATCCGAGATCGGCGTGCTTCCGGGCCAGGAACGGGCTCCGCGGGTCGACATGTCGGGCCGGTTCGATCAACCGGGGCGACATCGTCCGACGGGTGGAAAGTTCGGCATCATGGCCGATGCGCTGCCGCGTGCTCAGTTCGTCGACGTGTACGATATTCTCGTACGGCAACGAACTGTGAAGGACGAAATGGAGAATCGGCTGACTCAGCGCGCTATGGACTATTTCTCCGAAGTTCACGCTTTCGTGCGGAACTACATCATCGAGCGCGGCACCGGTACCATCGACTGGGAAATCGAGAATGCTGCGCGCCTCTGGGGTATGCATCGAATCATGCAAGACATTCCGCAGATGGGCGAACTACACGATGCGGTTGGTATCGAGCTGAATGTTAGTTGCCGTACGGGGTTGAAGACCGCATATCCCCACCCCAATCAGGTGTCGTGGAATCGCATCGAACCGGGGCACGCATTGCAGTTCGCGGGCGTCGCGCGAATCGGGGGGTATGGCGGCGAACAATATCGATCGTTTCTGTTTGCCCCGTGGACGGACTGGCAAAAACATGTCTGGGACGTCCACACACGGAGTTACTATATCCAAGCCGAGCAGTCCTTTACTGGTAATACGTGCTCCAACGTCGCCAAAGCCGTCCACGACTATCAGGTCGTGAACGACTGCGCAGGCTTGATCTATCACCGCCCGGGACACGGCGAGGGCATGGAAGGCCACCAGCCACCCTATCAGTCACTCGGTGACTATACGGTTCTTCAGGCGGGGATGCACTTTTCCAACGAGCCGGGGTTATACGATCCGGAGAACGGATTTGGCTTTAACCATTCGAACAACATCCTGGTGAGCGACGGTCGTGGTCGACAGATGGGAACGGCGCCGTGCAACGACGAGTGGTGTCTCCTCGAGCTTTGACACCGTCGAGTGTGGTGACGTGTCGTATGGTGACCCTGTCATGACTGAGGTGGTGACCCAGCTCAGTGCAGCGCTTGCCGATCGTTTTGTGATCGTGCGAGAGCTCGGGAGTGGTGGCATGGCAACGGTGTATCTTGCGCACGATCGGAAGAACGACCGTGACGTTGCCATTAAGGTATTGCTCCCCGATCTCAGCGCGTCGGTCGGAGCAGAGCGTTTCTCGAGAGAGATCGCCATTATCGGCAAACTCACTCACCCCCACATCCTCACGCTGTACGATTCCGGCGAGGCGGCCGGGTTTTTGTATTATGTGATGCCGGTTGTGAAGGGGGAATCGCTGCGCGAGTGGCTCGACAGGGAAAAACAACTGCCGATCGATGCTGCGATCCGAATCACACGGGACGTCGCGGCCGCACTGGGGTACGCGCACGAGCGCGGGGTCGTCCATCGAGACATCAAACCTGAGAACATTCTCGTGGCGGCGGGGCATGCTGTAGTAGCCGATTTCGGAGTTGCTCGGGCCATCACAGAGGCCGGAGGGGAAAGGCTCACAAAAACGGGCCTGGCGTTGGGAACGCCGGCATACATGAGTCCGGAACAAGCCAGTGGCATCGATGTTGACGGACGAAGCGACGTGTACAGTCTCGCCTGTGTTCTCTACGAGATGTTGGCTGGTTCCGCGCCGTTTGCAGGTCCGACCGCTCAGGCGATCATGGCAAGGCACTCGCTCGATCCGGCTCCCCGAATCCGCACGGTGCGTGACACCGTGCCTGCTACCGTGGAACGTGCCGTTCTGAAGGCGCTGGCCAAGGTACCGGCCGATCGATTCTCCACCGCGCAACAATTCGCGGATGCGTTGGAGACGGCGTCCTCCCCCGTTCAAGTGGAACCCGACCCGCGCGCGGTGGCGGTGCTCGACTTTACCAACGTGTCGCGCGATGCGTCGCTCGATTGGCTGCGAGGTGGTATCGCCGAAACCGTCACTGCAGATCTCAAGAAGACCAACGACGTGTCCGTCATCGGGCGGGAACGAATACAACGGGCGATGGCAGCGCCTGAGGTGAGCGGCGAAGGCCCGGATGCTATCCAGGTTGGGCGGTCTGTTGGTGCCAGATGGGTCGTATCTGGTGGGTTTCAGACCGCCGGTGACCGTATGCGCATCACCCCGCGTTTCGTTGACACAGTGTCCGGCGAAGTCGTTTCGGCGGTCAAGATCGATGGCTCCATGAGCGACCTGTTTTCGCTCCAAGATCAAGTTGTGGAAGCTCTTCTAGACATTTTGGACGTTAAGCTGTCGCCGACCGAGGCGGCAGAGCTCGGCCGTCCCGAGACAGGTCAGCTGCAGGCATACGAGCTGTACGCGCGAGGGAGGCAACTCGTTAAGGAGTTTGGCCCCCAGCGCTTCGCCGATGCTCGACAGCATTTCGAGGAAGCGGTCGCTCTCGACCCACAATACGCGCTGGCACATGCCGGCCTCGGTCATATCGACGTCTTTACGTATATCCGAACCACCGATCCCGGCGATCTCGAGCGCGGCATCGAACATCTCCAACGCGCCCTGGCGCTCGACGCCTCGCTCGGCGAGGCGTTCGTCTGGCTGACGTACGCGTACGTCCGACAAGATCGCTACGAAGAAGCCGTCGCTGCCGGTCAACGTGCGACCGCACTGGAACCTGATTACGCGATGTCACACTATATGCTGGCCGTGGCAGAGCTCGTCGCCGGATTTGCGGTACGCGATTGGCAAGGCCTGGTACGGGCCGTGCAGAGTTTGCAACGGTCCGTTCGCGTCGATGCGGATGTTCAACCCGCTCAGATGTTCCTCGCGTGGGCGTACATGCTGAACGGTGAATACGATCGGGCGGCGCTCCATGTCGATCGTGGAGTCGACATCGAGGAACGAAACGCCGCCTCCGAGCACAAATTTGTGGGCGCGCGTACAGTCAAGGCGTTGTTTGACTTCCGCACGAATCGCCTTGAAGCCGCTCGCTCGCATTTCGAGCGATCACTCGATGACCTCCAGGTGTCGCAGCACATGTACCGGGATGTATTCGTCGTGTTGAATCGGTTCGGCCTTGGCGAGTGCGCGCATCGGGAAGGTCGGTTCGATCTGGCGATCCAGCAGTTTCAACTGGCCATCGAGACGGCCGGCGCTTCACCAAATCATTTGGGTATGGGTTACTGTCTCGTGCGTGCGCGTCTGGGCTTGGCACGAGCATTCCATCGCCTGCATATGCGTCGTGAGGGAGCTGACCAGTTCGGTCAGGCGGCGACCCTGTTCGACGAGCGCCAAGGATTTGATTTCCACTGGATATGGGAAGGCTGTGACGCGCAGGTGCTGTCTGACATGGCGCGGTACCACGCGCTCGTGGGACAATGGAGCGATGCCGCCACGGCGCTCGCGGAAGCCGCGGCTGCCGGATGGGGCGATGTTCCTTCGTTGGACTCGGATCCCATCTTCGCCCGATACCAAACCGAACCCGAGCTGACGGCCGTAAGGCAGATGGTGCGCAATCGAGGCTCGTTGCCGGCCGATACCCCGCCGCCCCCGCCGCGATTCACGGAAGAAAGCTAAACCCGCCCACATGCTGCGATGCGCCGGTCCTAGCCTTTCCATGCTCTTGGTCGCCACGCTTCTGCCCGGTGCCGTCGCGACTGCCGCGGCGCAGCCGGTCCTGCCGCCTGCGGAAGACGACACGACCTCGTCGGTCACCATGCGCGCGCTCCTCGAGAAGACGATTTTCAAGGTGGATGTGCTGACACTGACCGTGCGAATCTTCGGCGACCGCGCCGAGTGGATCCGTCAGTTGGTTGCGATGCGTAGCGGAGCGAATGAGGTCGCCGATTCCGTGGCGCAACTGGCGATTCACGCACGAGCTGCGACAGCGGAAATCGAATTCAAACGCCGTGTGAGCCTCAACCAATTCGTCAACGGCATCGACGACAATCTCAGGAAGGCACGTGACGCTGGAATCATCGCTCGCAATGACTACGACCTGATTGCAGCCGGATTGCCACGCTGGTTCGGATTCCTCGAGCGTGACGGCATCGAAAAGGGGGATCGGATTACCTACGAGATCCGGGGTGACACGCTGACCACGCGGTATTGGACGGTGAACGGTGACCTGCGATTGGACCAAACCGATGTCGGTCCTGAACGGCGGCTAGCGGTCTTGGGGAGCTACTTCGTTCGGAAATCGGACTTTCGAAACGACTTGGTCGGCTCGCTGTTCGGTCCGCAGTAGTCGCTAGCGCTATGAGGCCGCAGCGACGGCCTTCAGTTCCTCTCTCAATACTGTTCTTCGATGTTCTTCCACGAACGCCGCGTCGATGGCGTTCTCGGCCAACAGATACAGGTCGTCACGATTCAGCGCCAGCGCACGCTGCGCCGCCAAGAAATTATCGGTGATGTAACCGCCGAAATACGCGGGGTCATCGGAGTTGATGGTGACGCGGAGCCCCATGTCGAGCATGCGCTTCAGGGTGTGGTCTTTCATTGACGAAAAGACGCGGAGCTTGACATTTGACAGCGGGCAAACGGTGAGCGGGATCGCGTCGGCTCGAAGTCGGTCGACCAGGCCGGGGTCTTCGACCGAGCGAACGCCGTGATCGACACGCGCGACGCGAAGTACGTCAAGGGCCTGCCAGATGTACTCTGGCGGTCCTTCCTCGCCAGCATGCGCGACAAGCGCGTACCCCAGGTCGCGAGCGCGATCGAATACCGGAGCGAACTTTTCCGGTGGGTGCCCGACTTCAGATGAATCCAGTCCGACGCCGAAGATCCAGTGCTTGAACCACGTAGCGTGTTCGAGCGTCTCCAGCGCAGCGTCGGCACTGAGGTGACGGAGAAAGCACATGATCAGGCGGGACGTCATGCCAAATCGTCGTTCGGCTTCGTCCAATGCCCGTCGGATGCCCGTGACAACGGTTTCGAAGGCGACCCCGCGATCGGTATGGGTCTGGGGATCAAAGAAGATTTCGACATGGCGCACGCGTTCGTCGTTAACCCGGGCGAGATACGCCCACGTCAAATCGTAGAAGTCCTGTTCTTCGATGAGTACCCGAGCGCCCGCGTAGTAGATGTCGAGGAACGACTGGAGATCGGTGAATTCGTATGCCGCTCGTACGTCGTCGACGGTTGCGAAGGGCAGGGCAATCGCATTGCGCTTCGCAAGGGCGAACATGAGCTCTGGCTCGAGCGTCCCCTCGATATGGAGGTGCAACTCCACTTTCGGCATGTGCCGGATGAAATCGGCCAACCTGTCGTTCGGAATGGGCATGGTTCAAGATAACCGAGTGATGAGGCACCGCGTGTATCGTTGAACCGGTCTCGCTGGAGTACCGCTCCGTGGCCCGGGCGAGCGTGCGGAAGTCCTCCCGAGCGGATGGTCCAGATGCCAGGATGTGTCGACGTACCCACAAAAATGGGCCGGCTGTTGCCGACCCATTTTTGCTGGCGCGCGTAGCTGTCTATGGGATGATGGTCAAGCCGAGGCCGAACGTGAAACCAACGCCACTCGTGTCGCTATTCGGAATGGTCTGGTCTCCCACATCCACGTCCCCAAACTGCATGTATCCCAGGTTGGCGCAGGTGTTGAGCACCACCTGCTCCGACAGCTGGAACCCGACGCCGGCGGCGCCACCCACCTCAAAGCCAGTGGCGCTCGGATCGTCGACTGCCTCCGTCCGGGTCGTCTGGAATAAGATCGATCCGGAGGCTCCAACCCACGGTCTCACGATGTCGTTCCGGACCGGGATCGTGTACCGTGGAGCGACCCCAACGCCGATTACGTCGACATCGTCTTCGGAATTCTCGAGACCGAATCGACGGTACGTTCCGGACCCGAGCAGAGAGAAGTCGCCGATTTTGGGACCGGCGAGGAGCATTCCGCCAAACCCCAGGTCGGTGTCTTGAAAATCGTCACCGCCGAGGACGCTCCCAATGCCCAGAATCTCAGTGTGAAGCCGTGGTTTCATGTCCTGGGCGAGGGCTGTGGTGTAGATGCCGCTCGCAACCACGACGCTCAGCGCGCCTAATATCAATCGCTTCATCTCGCCCTCCCGCCTCTGTGAGGCAAAAAAAGGGGCAGCGTCGCGCTGCCCCGATGCCAACTGGTCCCCGACATGCTCGCACAACAAAAGGCCTTTGTGCACGACACTCTTCACCGGAGGCATGTTAATGAGGGGCTGATTAACTGGCAGTGAAACCGGTGTGAGGGTTTCTCAACGCGCGCACGCACCTCCGTACGGACGGGGGACGCGGCAGATGCGCCTCGATAAGGAGTGTCAATCGAGGTGCCCCGGGGTCCCACATGTGCTGCCGCAGTTCACGTGAATACCCTACAGCCCGACGGCACTCGCCAACCTTCGGTTTTCGAGCGAGATTATCTCCCTTCGCTCGGTAGCAGAATCGTTTGCTTCAGGAGGATTGCATGATGTCTATACGTTTGCTTGCTACGACCGCCTGCGTGCTGTGCACGCCCATGTTCGTGAGCCCCGCCGGTGCCCAGCAGGACATGGACGCTGTCGAAATTCGAACAGCGCTGGTGGCTCCCGGCGTATACATGCTCGAAGGTCGGGGCGGCAACATCGGTCTTTCAGTAGGAGCCGACGGGGCGTTTCTCGTCGACGACCAATTCGCGCCGCTCACGGAAAAGATCGTGGCGGCCGTGCGCGCCGTGACCGACCAGCCCATACGATTTGTCCTCAACACGCACTGACACGGCGACCACACGGGGGGCAACGAGAACATGGGGAAAGCTGGGGCAATGATCGTCGCTCACGAGAACGTTCGAAAGCGCTTGAACCCAGCGGAGTTTCGAGAGGTCATGGGCCGGAGCCAGCAGGCTCCGCCCGACGCACTTCCGGTGGTGACGTTCAATGACGCGGTAAACTTCTACTGGAATGACGAGCATATCCAGGCCTTTCATGTGAGCAAAGCCCACACCGACGGCGACGCCATCGTGCGTTTTACCAACGCAAATGTCGTGCATATGGGAGATCTCTTCTTCAATGGACGGTACCCCTTCGTGGACGTCGCGAGCGGGGGCGGTATCGACGGTGTGATCGCCGCAGTGGATCGGGTTGTCGACGGCGCCAACTCCACCACGAAAATCATCCCCGGGCACGGGTCAGTTTCGGACGTCGATGGGCTCCGCCAGTACCGTGACATGTTGGTCACGATCCGGGACCGGGTCCGCACCATGGTGAACGATGGCCGATCGGAGGACGAAGTGGTTGCACGGAATCTGACGGCGGACCTCGATGCTCATTGGTCCGGAAACGCCGAACGCCTGGTACGGGCCG